>JASHRC010000141.1 GCA_030037525.1 Candidatus Acidiferrales bacterium
GCGCCTGTTTACCGAACGCCCTGATCATCTGCGCAATCAGGGTGCGGTCATTTCCCATCATCTGGTGTTCGAGGGCTGTGCGGATTAATTCGGCTTCGGCAAGTGCGCTGCTGTGCGCGGTCTCTAGAAGGCTCTGAAAATGACGGGTCGAAAAAATGTAAGCCGCGACCGTACAGGCTACGACTACCGCCGCCGTGACACCGAGCGCGAGGCCGACCGTCATGCTGGCGAAGCGCAGCCTCATGACAAAACCAAATCGGCGGAATAATGACACACAGACGGACTGCCGTCAATGACTGACGAATTGTCAGGTACGACCTGACATTGTGGCAGGCCGGGTTGTGCCGCCCGTTCCACATTGTCTCCAAAGAAAGGATTTACGCCTGGATCGGCAGTGGCATCGAACGTGCCATGAGGGATGCTGAAGGAGGCTTCTGCCATGGAAATGCTATTGATGGGTTTGTGCATGGCTCTATTTGGGACCGCGGTCGCAGCGGCTGCGTTTGGAGCGGCGACGCGTTCGGAATCACGCGATTCGGTTGAACAGCCCACCCTTCCGTTGGCCAAAGCAGTCACGCCGCCGCGCTTTTTCTTAGACAATACTGCTACCCCTGCGTCTACCCCGTCCCGGCAAGTGCCCGTTGAGGTCCTTTTGCAGCAAATTGAGAACCACGTTCGCATGGAGCAAGCGGCTGCGGAATCGTTTCTGGCATTACCCACGCAAGCCCAGTTGCACAGCAAAACGAACTCTCCGTTTGTGAATTGAGGTACTCATGGAGCAGGAACTTCTGAACGGTGTCTCGTCCGCTGAAGCCGGGCAGGTGTTGGAGCTCGGGACCAGAATGGTCGTTCCCGCGGGGACCTCGCTGTTCCGGCTGGGAGACCCAGCGGATCGCCTATTCCTGGTCGAACGCGGACGGATCAAGCTCACCCTGCCGATGTCGGTCCGCGGCCGAGAAGAGGATGTTTTCGTGGAAGAGAGAGCGCCGGGTCAGGCCGTGGGCTGGTCAGCCCTGATTCCGCCCTACCGGTTTACCCTGACGGCCACCGCTGCGTTGTATGACGCGCAAGTAATCGCGCTGCCTCGGGAGGCGTTGCTCAAGTACTTTGTGGCCAATCCGGCGGCCGGGTACAAAATCGCTCTGAATCTGGCGGTGGTCGTAGGGCATCGCCTGCAACTGTTCCAGACGATGTGGCTGCGCGAGATGCAGCGCACCGTGGAAACACATTCTGCCTGATTCAAGGGTACACGAGGCAGGATCGAGGTTACGTCGATTGCGGCGGCGCAGCGGTGGGAAGAGTGAAGGAGACTGCTTAACAGGAGTATGCCGGCACGATCTCAGTCGGCCTTCATGGAAGCCTGCACAAGCAAACAAAGAGGTCCCCTTCCCTTGTGGGATTATTGGGGGCGCCAATTCATAGTGCCTGAGTATTCACCCAATACTGACACGAATGAGGACTATTCCGATGGAGAAACTAAAGGCCCTGATTGCGATCATCGTCACGAGCGTGGCGTTGCTGCCGTTGGCTATGGCGAAGCCGGAATACGCGAAGAAGGAGGGCAAGGTTTGCACCTTCTGCCACGTCAAGATGGGCTCCAAGGAACTCAATGACGCCGGGAAATATTACAAAGAGCATAACCACTCGCTCGAAGGCTACAAGGCGCCCGCGAAGTAACCGGCGGCGTTGCTGCCGAAAACGGCCTGGAAGCGTTTAGCGACGGCGTGAAGCCATGCCTGAGTCTGGGGCGTAAAGGGCTCGTATAGCTCGCCGGTTCGATCTCTGTCCACTAGGCGGAGGCGGGGCCTACGGCGTTCCATCGCCGCGGCGAATACAATCCGGCGGCCATCGTCGCCCTCCATACATGGGAGGATTTCCGGATGGAAGCTTCCGACCGCCCTGCGCGAGAAAACTCTCAACCTACGCGGCGCTGGATCAACCTCCTGCTGGGCAGCGGGGTGCTGGCATCGATTACCGCATTCATTTATCCCGCGATCCGCTACATAATTCCTCCTCCGGTGGGCGAATCGACGAGCCGCTCGGTCGTTGCCGCCAGCGCGGGCGAGCTCAAGAACAACACTGGCAAGATTTTCAAATTTGGCTCCAAGCCGGCCCTGCTGGTGAAGCTCGCGGACGGCACCTTTCGCGCTTTTTCTGCTGTCTGTACCCACTTGAACTGCACAGTGCAATACCGCGCCGACCGTCGCGATATCTGGTGCGCCTGCCACAACGGCATCTACGATCTCGATGGACGCAACGTGAGCGGGCCTCCGCCTCGCCCCTTGGAGGCTTTCGAAGTACACGTCCAGGGTGAAGACGTGGTGGTCTCCCGGAAAGCGTAACTATGACGACTGTTTACCGCCGAGTGTTGGCATGGCTCGACGAACGCTTCGGAGCGGGCAGCATCGAGGAGTTCCTGCGTCACAAGACTGTCCCGGTGCACCGTCACACCCTGTGGTATTACTTCGGCGGCATGACGCTGTTCCTCTTCATCATCCAGGTGCTGACGGGCATTCTCCTGCTGCTGTACTACCGCCCGACGCCGAACGATGCTTTTGAAAGCGTCCAGTACCTCATGACGCAGGTGCGCTTCGGCTGGCTGATTCGTTCCGTCCACAGTTGGTCCGCCAACTTGATGATCTTCACGGCCTTTGTGCACTTGTTCAGCGTGTATTTCCTGAAGGCCTACCGCAAGCCGCGCGAGCTGACCTGGATCACCGGCATGCTCCTGCTTTTCCTCGTGATGGGTTTTGGCTTTAGCGGTTATCTGTTGCCCTGGAACACGCTGGCGTTCTTCGC
>JASHRC010000142.1 GCA_030037525.1 Candidatus Acidiferrales bacterium
GGCGGCAGCGTGGTCCCCAGCCTACGAAACGTGCCACACTCACGAAGTCGCGCGAGATTCGGTAATTTGCCCTGGTTCATGAAGCGTTCTGTGAGCACAGGGTCCATACCGTCAAGTCCGATGATTACCACTCGCTTCGTCATGGCATCGCGATACGTGCGTCTGCGCCGCAGCAAGCGGAAGAACTGACGTATAGGCCAGGTCAAGAAAGCGAGGATGGCTTGCAATGAAGCCAAAAGCAAAGAAAGGAAGGATGAAAGAACCGCGAAACCGGCGCCCGGGCCTACGTACGCGTGTGCCGGCAGAGCGCACGTCAGTACGAGAACCACCGTGACGACCATGCTTCGGAGAAGCAGCCAAGCAACGTATGAACTGCGCCTAGCCTTTGGTCCGGCGTACATCATATTTCAACGCCTAAAACTCCTTTCAGAAGCAGCGCTGCGGCCACCGTCAAGACTGCGTACGGTGCAAGCCATCCCATTTTCCAACTGCCAATCCCCAGAAGGCGCTCTGGGTACTGGATTCTGATCTGCTCGACAACGCCGTCCGGAGGAAGCGGAAGCTCACCAGGGTCAATAATTTCATGCCAAAAGCCGCCCCGGGTCCGTTCCGCGACGATCTGAGCAAGTCCCGTCCCCACGATGACGCGCTTCGAAAACTCTTGCCCATGCACGGCGAGGCGTATGTCGTAGACTCCAGGTCGAAGACCTTGTAGCTCCCAATCGATCTCGCGCTGCAGGGGAACGTGTACCGGCGGTGAAACCTGCACGAGTTCGGGAGGAACATGCAGCATGGCACTCGCGAGCGAATCTTCCGTCTGGATATTCGCGGCCACGAGGAAGTCGCGGCCCGGTTCCAGTGGCGCACGGCCGAAACGGGCCTCCAACTGCCCAAACAAGACCAGCATCGGTACAGTCAGAACCAACAAAGGTATGAGCGCGTACCGGAGGTACAGAATCGTATTCCCTAGTAAGTTGACATACGCGCGAAGCACGACACGAGGCTGATCCGAGAATAGGCGCACCTCGAAAATGTGCGCGCCGATCAGGTCTTTTGTTCGCCGAATTGCGGTTTGATTTGAGGTCCAGCGCACAACGAGCAGAGAGATCACTGCGGTGAAGGTCGAAAAAATAGCCAGCACCACCAGCGCCGGTAGAGGGCTCATCAGCCGAAAGGAAATACCGAAAACCTTATCGACCCAAAGTAATAAGATCTTCATGCAATTCAACGTATGCCCTTTTCATCAGGCGAGCGCCAGGCGGAGTTTGGCAGGCGGATTTATTCAATGTAGCCGAGGCCCTGGAGGCGCTTCTTGATCTCCTCCGGCGTGGAATCGTCGGAGGAGCTATTTCCGAAGATTTTATCGATTTCGTGTTCCAAAGCGTGCTGGATGAACTCGTCGGTAGACGAATAACCCGCGAGCTCGGCGCACTTCGTCGCTTTGGCGTACAACTCTGCATCAATCTTTACGCGTTTTCCGAACACCGGCCACCTCCGCGCCAAGAGCGCGCGAGCTCTCTAGCGAGCGCCTGGTAAATCCCATTTTTCTTGCGTACAGTATATCGCACTCCTGCACACTGGGAATGAACAGGGCCTGAAGCACCCGGGAAACGGCCTTGCTCTTGTCGATCCGTCACCATGGCAGGTGTTTTCTTACGCGAGATCCAAGGGGACGTCGGTGAATTTCAGCATCGGAAGGCAGGCGAGTTGAAACAGCGTGCCAAATGGATACTTGCCGTCATGGTGGCGGTGCTTCTCCCTGCTGCCCTCGGCATCTCGCTGCATTTCATCCGCCGCGCCAGCTACCCCCTGCGCCGCCACAAGCTCATCGTCCTTGGCATTGACGGGATGGATCCGTTGCTGCTGCATCAGTTTATGGCTACAGGAGAAATGCCCCATTTCGCCGCACTCGCTGCCCAAGGTAGCTTCCTGCCGCTACAGACAAGCATGCCGCCGCAAAGCCCCGTGGCTTGGTCCAACCTTATCACGGGGATGAATCCCGGCGGTCACGGCATCTTTGATTTCATCCATCGCGACCCGACCACGCTTACGCCTTATTTCTCGACTGCGCAGGTAGAGCCCCCCGCACACAACTTGCGCCTCGGCGAATGGATAATCCCAATATCCAAGGGACAAGTGACGCTCCTGCGCAAAGGCAAGGCTTTCTGGCAATACCTTGATGACCACGGTATCCCAGTCAACGTACTGCGTATGCCCGCGAATTTCCCGCCTGTCAATACGAAAGGCAAAACCTTGGCGGGACTGGGAACGCCGGACCTCCTGGGCGGCTACGGGACGTTCTCGTTCTATACAGACAACCTGGCTTTTCCTTCTGGACCGGTCGATGGCGGAGTCATTTATCCCGTGCGAGTTGTTGGAGACCACATCGAGGCATCCCTCCACGGGCCGCCAAACTCCTTCCGTAGGGGCGACCCTGAGCTAACCATTCCGTTCACGGTCGACCGGGACCCGAACGAACCGGTAGCACGCCTCATGATCCAGGGTCAGCCTCTGATTCTGAGAGTTGGCCAGTGGACTCCCTGGATCCGTCTAACCTTTACCTTTGTTCCGATCCTCGAGAGAATAACTGGAATCTGCCGGTTCTATCTAAAGCAGGTCCACCCACAATTTGAACTGTATGCTTCACCCATCAACATCGACCCTAACGCTCCGGCTTTGCCCATTTCCACGCCGGGAAGCTATTCTCCTGAATTGACGGAGGACCTGGGGCCGTTCTACACCCAAGGCATTGCCGAAGACACCAAGGCCCTGAGCAGCAGAGTCTTCAGCGATAACGAATACCTCGAACAGGCGCGTGCGGTTTTTGAGGATCAGAGGCGAATCTTCTTGCACGAGATGGCCCGCTTTCGTGCGGGCCTTTTTTTCTACTACTTTTCAAGCGTCGACCAGAACAGCCACGTGTTCTGGCGTGCTGGCGACCCACAGTCGCCGGTATACACGACTCAGCTCGCTGCACAATACGGCCGCGTCATCGAAGCCTACTACCATGACATGGACGCGATCCTGGGTGAGGCCCTGAAAGCGGCGGATCGCGACACAACCGTGCTGGTGGTTTCCGACCATGGTTTTGCTCCGTTCCGGCGCTCCTTCAACCTCAATACCTGGCTCTTCGAGAACGGCTATCTCGCTCTGCGCGAGGGGGCGCAGACTGGTCGTGACACAAGCATCTTCGGAGATGTCGACTGGTCAAAGACTCGCGCCTACGGTCTTGGCCTTAACGGCCTGTATCTAAATCTGCGCGGCCGGGAGAAAAACGGAATCGTGCATCCCGGAGTGCAAGCGGAAGACCTTGAAGTCGAAATCGCCTCTAAGCTCGAAGCCGAGCGCGATCCCAAGGAACATGAGCAGGTGATTTCGCGAGTGGATCGCTCCTCTGTGGCCTATTCGGGCCCCGAGTCCGCGCGAGCCCCCGACATGATTGTTGGGTACAATCGCGGCTTTCGCGTGGGCTGGAGCAGCGTCCTTGGTGGCATTCCGTCTCAAGTACTCGAAGATAATACCGATCCCTGGAGCGGCGATCATTGCATTGATTACACGAAGGTTCCGGGCGTGATCCTCAGCAATCACAAGATCGAGGATACGCATCCCGCGTTGACGGATATCGCCCCGACGATCCTCGCTGAGTTTGGCATCGCTCGCCCTCCCACGATGCAGGGGCACGACGTCTTCGAACCCTCCCCCGCACGGACCGGAGAAAATAGCGCGGCAAAGCCATGACTCTCGGGACTACTTGTTCTTCACACCCACCACGCTAGTCCTGCCTGAGCGCGCCAACGCCGGATCGTGAGCGGGAGCGTAGGGACCGGCCCTGCATCGACGGCGGCACCGGATAACCCGCAAGATCGAGCAGCGTCGGCGCGATGTCTAGCAGGTGCATGCCTTCGTATTCTCCGCGCGGCTCGAAACCTGGGGCATGCAGCAGGAAAGCGCCAAACTGCGCGTGGTTGCAGGCGTCAGGTCCGGTGTCGTTCTCTTCCACGTGAAGGCGGCCGTGCCCGACACTTCCAATGGAGCGCCAGTAGAGACCGCCGAAGTGAACGATGAGATCGGGAGCGACATTGCGCACCGTGCGGTATATCTGCTCGGGCTTAAACACGAGCGAATTGAGCGGGCGCCCCTGCGGATCCGTGAGCGCTTCCAGCTTCCGCTTGATCTCGTCGCGGAACGCGTCGTAGTTCTGGGCGGGAATCACGCCTCTGGGTTCACGTCCTTCTACATTCAAGAAGATCCGCGCGTAGTAGCCGCCTTCGCTCCAGACCCGCGTCTTAGCCCAATCTACTTTCAGCTTCGCGAATGGCGTCACCTCATCGGGCATCTCGGTTACCACGAGCAGACCTTCCTGTATCAGCCATTCATTCACGGCGAAGCCGCCGTCCAAACGCTGGGCGCCGTGATCGGAAACCACGAGAAGGATGGCGTTCTCTCCCAGCATGTCCTTCACGGCGCCGATCTGCCCGTCGAGCCAGAGGTAGTACTCCGGGATTACTTTCTCGAAGGGATTCCCTTGTCTGTAGTGAATGTGCAGCGAATCGAATGAGTCCCAAAAACCGTGGTGGACTCGATCCAAGCCGATATCCACATAGTGAAAATAGTCCCATTCTTTTTGGGCGAGCAGCCACCGCACGACTTTCCAGTGCTTGTGACTCATCTCAAAGACCTGGTCGCGAAGCCGAGCTTTGTCATCCGTGCGAAACTCGTGAACGTCCACTGGGTAGCCGCCAACGAGCGCCCGAATCTCATTTCCGACCTCGGGCGGATACGTGAACTCGCCTCTCGCCGCATCCGGCGTAAGAAAACAGCCGATGCGTATTCCCTCGATGGGTCGAAGCGGATAGCTCGGAGGCAGCCCCATCACGATTGAACGCTTTCCGTGCCGCGCAAGGTGATCCCAGATGGTCGGCTCTCTTACGGAAGAAGAATTGACGAAACTCAGACCGGTGTAAGTGTGATTGGCTCGATTCCGAAATCCGTAGACACCCAGCGAACCGGGGTCCTGGCTTGTGGCCATGCACATCCACGCCGGCACAGTGATCGGCGGAATGATGCTCTCGAGCCGTCCCCATGTGCCCCTCTCCATCAGGCCGCGAGTATTCTTCAAGTGCGGATCGCCGAACAGGAGCTCTGGCGCGGCACAGTCCAAGCCAAGCACGCAGATTTTGGGATTCTTGGTCTCAGTCAATTGGGCTCGCTTGCTGGCTCAGAGAAACTGGAGAAACTTCCGTCAGATTTATGAGCCTATCCAGCGCAGTCCGGGACATAATACGCGCCATGCTCCCTTTTCAAAATAGAGCCTGCAGAGGGATGCGTCCGCTCGTGGAATTATGACTGGGTCTGGAGGGATAGGCGCGAGAAAACCGGCTACCGGGGGTTCATCGTCTGGTTTACTGGCCTGCCTTCCGCAGGCAAGTCCACGCTGGCGGCGCTTCTTGCGGATGAACTGCAAAAGCACGGTCTTGTGGCCCTCGTGGCAGCCATCTCGCCCTATCGTCTAACCCGTGACGAAGTACGCGCGGGCCTCGGTAATTTTGTCGAGGTGTACGTGAAGGCCCGCTCCAGACGTGCATCCGACGGGATGTAAAGGTTTGTACAAGAAGGCCCTCGCGAGCGAAATCAAGGGCTTCACCGGACTGAACGATCCCTACGAAGTCCCTCTGAACCCGGAGCTCACCATCGAAACTGAATCCGAGACTCCGAAGGAATCCCTGCTCCGAATTCTGGGAAAGCTCGAAGAGCTGGGTTATCTCCAGCCCAGGCGCGAGACTGCATCAGAAGAGAGCGCTTAATTTCGATAACCGAGCCCGAAGCCCCAGTTATTGCACGGCTAGACGAATGCCCAGCAAGTTGTTCCGCTCCTCCATGCCCTGTACAGAACGCGTTATCGTGTCCACATCATGCAATACTCGGCGCACATTCGCGCACTGGTTTACGAGCGGCTTCGCAAGCCGTTGATGAGCCGCGTAGCCCCTTTGCAACAGGTCGTGTCGGATGTGCAGAGCATGGCGGAGCAAGGTGGTATCGTCGAGCAACAGTCCCCGATTCAACCGTACCAAAAACTCACGTCATGGATCGAAGACGAAGTGAGAGAGGTTGTCTGGGAACTCGCGTTCCAAGGCATCATTGTGCCCGGCATCGACAATGGTCAGCAGGCAAGTCTCCCGTGATTCAAGATCACTGAGTGGGGAAAGGTGATTGCTCCAGCCGTGTCCGGCGCGGTCGTAACTCACTGCACGAGTGATCTGCGCGACTCCCAGCGAAGCCTGGAGCACCTGCGACCTCTGCATTCGGCAATCAGGTGTGACGCTGATCACCGCCGCCCGCGATTTCATTTACGTATGCTCGCCGCGGTGCACCATGAATTGGCCGCCGACGCAAGCTTCGACTAACGAAAGTGGCGCAACACGCGTCCGGTCGACTAACGCCGGCATCGAAAAGGAGAGTCGCCGTGGACAACCGAACCAGCAGCCCCATCATCCGGCCCGCAATCCAGGCAGCGTGCTTATTGCTATCGCTCTCGATCACAGCCGCGGCGCAGGACACGAGTGTCGGTCATCGTTCGCCAGTCGAAACCTCTCAAGCGCCAGCCTCGCAGGGAGTCGCTCCGGTGAGCCTTTTGGTGTCTGTAGAAGGAAGGCACGGAGCGGAAGTCCCGGTTGTCAATCGCGAGGACGTAGTGGTCTTCCATGATCACGATCGACTTCAGGTCACGGACTGGACTCCCGTACAAGGCGATCAATTTCCCGGCTTGCAGCTGTTCCTGTTAATCGATGACGGCGTCACGATGACCGTCGGTTTGCAGTTCGATGATATCCGCCATTTCGTCGTCGAACAGCCGCCCGCCACTGCGATTGCCCTCGGCTACCTGCGCAATGGTACTGTCCAGTTGGCGCAGGACTTCACGACCGATCACGTGCAGGTCGGAAAGGCCTTGCGACTGCCACTTGGATACATGGGCGCTGTGGCCAGTCCCTACCTTTCAGTGACCGATGTAATGAAGAGATGGAGGCCTAGCGCACACCCGAGGGAAATCTTGCTCGTCTCCGATGGAATCGATCCGTTACAGCCCGGAATCGTCGACACATACCTCGACGAAGCAATCGACATGGCCCAGCGCGAGGGCATTCAAATCTACTCGATCTACGCTTCGAGCGCCGGCCACTTCGGACACACGTTATGGAGAATCAACATCGCTCAGAGCAATTTGTCGCGGCTGACCGATGAAAGCGGCGGCGAAGCTTATTTTCAGGGCCTGGAAACGCCCATTGCCTTCGCGCCTTTCCTCAATGAGTTTTCGGACCGTCTCAGGCACCAGTACAAGCTAACGTTCCTGGCAAAAACTCAGAAGAAGGCCTCCTTGCAGCGCATCCGGCTGCAAACCGAGGTACAAAACGCGCAATTGGTGGCTGCGGAGCGAGTCTACGTGCCCGCTGTGAAGTAACCCGCTGTGATTACCGAGCGGAATCAGGACGCGTTGTCGGCCGCGTTTTCAGTTAGCAACGGGAAACACGGAGATCCGTGGAATCGACGGGGATGGACGGTTACCCGCAGGGCCAAATCTCAGGAAGACACCGGACCGCCGGAGGAACCAAAGTAAGGTACAAGTTTGTCCGCGAAACGATCTCGGCACCACCGGATTCAACCTCAACCGCGGCAACCTTTGGTGGTGTTTTCACGTACTAATGTCTGAAGCCGATGCGAAGTCGAATCTTGGCGTTTGGGATGGGGATCTGCGTGGCCGTTCTGGCCGCGCCTTTACCTGCGCGGTCACAACAGGACACGAAACCGTCGGCTCAACCCGATGCCAAGGCGGCGCAGGAGGGCGCGAAAATCATCGCCCAATACGTGAAAGCGACCGGTGGTGCGCAGGCGCTAGCGAGAATTCACACGCTGTCGATTCAAGGGACAGTCACCGGCAGTGCTGCAGGCGCGGGTCCGAGCGACATCAACTCGGGCACCTACACGCTGGACACGAAGCTTCCGAACCGGTACTACTCGGAGCTGGTCTTCGGCGGCAAGCGCTGGATCGAGGCGTACAACGGCAAGTCGGCGTGGCATGAAGACGCGGCGGGGAATCCCGTGACGATGGTGAGTGACGATTCCCTCGAGACACAATTCGAGTCCCAGATCGCAAATACGCGCCTGCTTGAGCTGAAAAAGAACAAAGTGGACGCGGCCTTCATCGGCCACGCAAGCGTCCAAGGAAAAGATGCGCTCGAAGTAGAGCTGACGTCCGCAACGCGTGTGAAGCGTGAGCTCTATTTTGATCCGCAAACGCATCTGCTGGTCGAGGAGTCAGGCGTCGCCGACCGCATGCCAACCCGGATTTTCTTCAGCGAGTATCGGCCGGAGAAAGAGATTCGGCTCCCGTGGAAAATCGAGTTGCACCGCGGCGAGGACGTCTGCACCATCGACGTGACGAGTGCCGCCGTGAACGGCCCCATTGGCGAGCGCGTCTTTGATCTTCCGCTTGCCTTGCAGGTGAAGCTGCCGGACTTGAAGGCTCTCTTCAAGGAGATTGACGACAACCAAAAGGCCATCGACAAAGTCAAGGAAAACTATGCCGGCATCCGCACCGAGGAAGAAACGGAGTATGACTCGAACGGAAAAGCGAAGAATCACGAGCTAAAGGAGTATTCGTTCTTCTACTTTGACGGCGAAGAAATTTCAACGCTGACCAAGAAAGACGGCAAGCTGCTCTCGGACGCAGAGGAACAGAGGGAAATTGCCAACGCGAACAAGCGAGTGGAGGAGATTCGAAAGCGCCAGACGAAACGGGACGCGAAAGACGAGAAAGCGAAAGAGGAAGGCAAGGAAGAAAAAAACAACGATGATCCTGGCATCGAGGTTTTTCTACGAACCTGCCAGTTCGTGAATCCGCGACGAGAACGTTTTCGCGGGCAGGACGTACTCGTCTTCGATTTTGAAGGCAATCCTGAATACAAACCGCGCAGTTGGGAAGAGCGAATCGTACAAAAACTCGCAGGCGTCGTATGGGTGGACGAAAAGGTGCACGACGTAGCGCGCCTCGAGGCGTATTTCGTCGGCGACGCGAAGATTGTGGGCGGCTTGCTGGCGACGGTCCAAAAGGGGACCGGGTTCGTCTTCGAGCAGGAGTACGTGAACAATGAGGTCTGGCTTCCAACGTATGAGGAAGCGCAGGGGGGCGCTCGCGTCCTGCTCGTGAAAGGATTCCGGTTCGACTCGGTGACGCGATACTCTGATTACAAGAAATACCACGTTGAGACATCCTCGGTCGTTGGTGCTCCGAAGCCGCAGTGACAACCTGAAAGGCCGACGCAAACATTCCATCAACGCGGAGAGGCAAAATGGGAGGAAAAATCAGTCATCAGCTCAGCCAAAGATTTCAAAACATGGCTGCGCGAGGTCCTCTGGCCCATTGCGCCTCCCTGTGTGCTGCGGAAACTACTGATTCAAAGGCAACACAAATCTATGAAGGCCATCCCCTCCCGCTATCACGCCTCGGTCCCAACCAGTCAACCAAATGTCCTGAACAGACGTTCTGATCGGGAAGACTAGTTTCTTCCAGTTGCATCCCCGATCCTGCGTCAAAAGAAATATGACCGAACGCCTCGAACGGATGAAATCCGCGTTGCCAGCCGCTACTCCAGTATCCTCGGAAACTGATTGCTTCTATATGATCTTGGGATAGGCCCGCCCCTCACGAGCCAGAAACCAGGCTTGGTATAATGCGCCGATTGGGAATTGCACCGGACATTACCAGCAGGACGCTGCAAAACACGCTCCTGGTTCGGTGCAGGGGCGCTCGCGCATATTTGTGGCCGCAGCTGCACATCCGTGCTGGATTTCTTGCTGCTTATTGTAAAGTCCAGACGGTTGGCAAGCAGTCACACTGCGGCCGGGGGATGCAGTATGAAATGGCCATTTCTAACCGGCGAGCATGAGGAAGTGCGCCGTGAAGAGGAAAAACAAAGCAGAAAGTGTCTGGAAGCAACTCGTATGCTCGCTGACCTGTTCATTCGTCGTAACAGTTTGGCGCCAGCGGAGATCGTCGCCAAGCTTGAGCAGATCCATGAATTCTACGCTGTGGCCAGTTCTGCTCCTTCAGACGCAGAACCAGGCGGCTACCTCGAACAGATTGTAAAGGACCTGTCTGCAGGATATTTGTCAGCGAGCGTAACCGCCCGGCTTGTTTCCATGTTGTCGTGGCCAGAACTGCGCAGGTCCGAGGACCGCACTGGCCCTTCGCGCCTGGTGACTGCAGCAGTGCAAAACCCGAGCCAGGCGTATATTCCGACCCTGAATGAGCATCTGGCCTGGTTGCAGAAACGAGTGAACAGGCGCGAATCAAATCAATACCAGACCGACATTGAGTCCGAAATCAGATTAACGAAAAGTGCAATCCAAGCGTGTCACCTGCAACCTTAAACGCGATTCCGGATCCGGACCTGGCAGGCTGAAAATCTGTGGTGACGCACGAAAACGCTAGCGCCCTTTGATCGGTTCCATCCACGATAACTTGCAGCCCCGCGACATCCACGACGTCACTGTCATCAATGTTTCGCAGAAAAAATAACAAGTCGTGCTCGCTGCGTTGGGTATCCTAAAGAAAATGACGGCGGGCACAAAACTGAACCGGAATTGACCTGGAATTCTCGCCGGGGCCTCAATCTCCACCGCGGGATTCAGGAGACGATCTTGGTCGAGAGTCGCACGGAATCCTGGCAAGGACGGAGCTCGCGCTCCAGGCTCGAAGAGTAGAGGTGTCTCCGAGAACCATTGACAACGCCGGTGACGTTATACATGGCTGAAACATTCTGCTGCACGTCCTATTTCTCTTTGATGGTGCTTTCGATGGGCTTGATCATGAACGCCGCGACTTCGCATTCGCCGTCCACCGATTTCCAGACGCGGAGATACGCGGTCTCGAACGTGACGTGTTTGCCGGTTTTCTGATCCTCGTAGCCCATGTCGCCGGTCCCGTACTCGTAGGCCATATCCCCGGATTTGGTAACAACCACTCGCTGGGGATGTTCGGCGCCGCCTTCGCTCTTTCTGGGCTCTTCCTTTTCTAGCTTCCTGGCCGCTGCCTCGTGTTCCTCTTTGCCGATCGTGGGCTTGTCGTACGCCCCGCTCCAAAA
>JASHRC010000143.1 GCA_030037525.1 Candidatus Acidiferrales bacterium
AAAACAGCCCAGTAGCGAAAATCTTTGGTGCGGATGAGTGGATTCGAACCACCACGGGATTGCTCCCACTACCTCCTGAGGGTAGCGCGTCTGCCAGTTCCGCCACATCCGCCCGTGTCAATAACTTACGGGCCATGTTACCACGCTGCGCCCATTGGCGGGTCCCTCTCCCACCTTCACGCCACACCCTCATCTTCTTCTTCGAGTGGCTTACTTGGGCGTACTGCCTACGTAGTGTCGATGATCCCGAGCACGGCATGGCTAAGCATACTGAAAAACAAAGTATGGGCCGGGCGTGTCCGCTGCGATCGCTTTCATGCGCCTCTCAAGCGGCAGCGAGCCCTTCTACCGATTCAATCCACATCGCATCCTTGCTGCCGGCGTGGCCCCCGTCGAGCAAACCCTGCTCGCTCACAATGTTGTACCGCGCAAATGCTGCCCGTGCGTGGCCGGCGATACGCTGCGCCATGTTTTGATCCACGCCCGCGCGTACAGGGGCCCGTGCTCCTACGTCATCATGTGTGTTTTCAGATGCTTGCGTTGATGGCAACTGCTATGTGGCCCGGGTTCGCACAGGGCGGCCGTAAAGACCTGCCGTTGAGCCGAAGTGGGAGTCGTTGGAAAAGCCCCGCATTGTCATCCGACTTTCAATTCACAGTACCATTGACCTGAGCCGGCATCCTTTCTACAGTCTTGGGCAGGTGGGTTGCGGGGAAGGAAGAGGAGGAGGACTTAACATGGCATGCGCCCGCGCAATCCTGGAACGCCGCCGATCGAGCCGCGTTCAAACCAAGATTCCAGTCCGAATCGTCACGAGTGGCGATGACGGCCAGCCACGTGATGCCGCCGCCGAAACCCTCTCTGTCAACCGCTACGGTGCACTGATTCGCGTCCCGTTTCTTCCGCCCATGGGCTCACGCATCGAGCTGCTGCATGGACTGTCCAACGAAAAGCGGGAATTTCGCGTCATCAGCTCGCGTGGCGGCAAGGAGCATGGCCCCTTCGAACTGGGCGTGGAAATTTATTATCCGGCACGAAATTTCTGGGGCGTGCAGTTCCCCGACGAGCGTCACTCCGCTTGACATCCTCGCCCGCTCATTAGTGCTATAATCTCGCCAAAAGTCGACCCAGTAGGGCCCGCACGGACTGGTCCTCGATCGTAGTCCCCAATCCCATACCGGGCGGGCAGGGAGGGGTTCATGGGAACGATTGAGGTGCTCCTGATTGCCTGGGGCGTCGTCACCGCACTGCTGATCTGCGTCATGATTTATCGCAGCGCCCTCGCGACGCACGAAGAAGACCAGATCTTCCTGGACGCGGCCGGCGATTCCATGGCCCGAGAGCAGCGAGAGATCGTGTCCAAGATTGAAAAGTTGCGTACGCCCATTGCGGGCTTGGCAATTCTGTCCGGCGCAATCCTCGCGACGATCATCGGACTGTGGCTCTACCGGGGGTACAAGAACTTCTGAGCGGTCTCGAAGTTTCGCCTGGCGCTTAGGGCTTGGCGACTGCCCCAGAGGGTGCGGCTTGCTGGGCGGTCGAGGGAGCGGCCTCCGCATAAAGCGCCGAAGTGTGATTGTGGACGATGAGCCAGTTCCCATTGACCTTGTTGAGAATCAGTGTAGTCTGACCCCGAAGCGAATAGGGCCGCCCGTTCACTGAGGAATCGAACTCCCACTGGTAGGTAGCCCAGGCGAAGTCGGTGTGGGCAACGATCAGCGTGTTCCGCCGGATGAGCTGCATCCCTTGAAAGGCTGCTTTTTGGCGCTCGTACAGGGCCGCATAATTTTGCCAGCCCACAATGGGAGGAGCGTAAGTGCCGCCGACGAAGGTGACGTTATCGGAATAGTGCTTGTGCATTGTATCGATGTCGCCGATCTGGAACGCCCCGAGCATTTCCCCGATGTCGTGTTCGATCTGGTCGGTATCGGGTAGAGACGGCATTGGCGTTGCCGGCTGATCGGAAGCGCTCGAATCCTTGTTCTTCTTATTCTTTTGATTGTCCGCGCGACTGGCAGAGACCGCGAACATCAAAAGCGCAATCAGGCACACAGCGAAACGTCGTGCTCGATGGAACTCCTCATGCAATTTGCTCATCTGCCTTCTCCCCGAGACCGAGCGCAGCTTAGCACGGCAAGGAATTCGCGAGGCAACAAGAATTGGCCCCTGTGTCTGAAGCGAACACGGTGCGAAACGCTTGATGCCTGAGGCCGACTTACTTTCGTGTCGCGGGGCTTTTGGCAGCTACCGATTCTGTTGCCATATTCAAGGAAGGGTTCCGCTTCTGGCTCAGCAGGTTGACGAACAACCGATAGGCGCCGGGAACGCCGTCCGGCAGCTCACGGAAAAACGAGAGGCCGGTGTAGATGTAAAAGCCTCTGCCGTCCCGGGCATCCACCAACCCGCCGGTTGCCTCGGGCTCGCCCGGATCGGTGAGTCCGAGCACA
Source organism: Candidatus Acidiferrales bacterium (assembly GCA_030037525.1). Classification (GTDB taxonomy): domain Bacteria; phylum Acidobacteriota; class Terriglobia; order Acidiferrales; family UBA7541; genus Palsa-295. The sequence goes on from JASHRC010000143.1 coordinate 2,448, forward strand.
GCCTGGTAGCGTGGATCCCAGGTGCTCCAAAAATAGAGCCCGCGCTCCTGATTCCAGCCTTGAAAGTCTGCGAGGGTGATCTTGTTGGGGAACTTGAGCAGGGGGCTATCGGGCAGGAGAAAGCGCACCGGCGAATTCTGGTCGGTAACGCGCACAGCCCCCTGCTGGGCCATCTCCGCCTTGAAGGGCGCGGGTTTTAGGGTGTTCCACGCGAAGTCGCGCTCGTACTCGACCAGGAGGGTCCCTCCGTTTTTCACGTAATCGAGCAGCCGCGGATTGGCGGCCATCGCGTCAGGCCGCAGCTCGTAGGCACGAATTCCCACGACGATCGCGTCATACTTGCTCAGGTTGCCGAAGGCGAGCGCCACTTCGTCCAGCATGTCCACCTGAATGCCGATCTGCCGCAGCGTGCCCGGAATCTTATCGTTGTCACCCGCGATATAGCCCACGCGCAATCCGGAAGGGACAGCGAGATCGAGCACGTGGACACGCGCGTCGGCCGGCTCGCTCCAATCACGCGTCGGCAGGGTGGGAATGGGCTCGAAGGAGGTGCGAAAGGTCTGATCGCCGATTCGCGCGAATGGATTGAGACTGTAGGCGCCGGGAGCAATCGCCGCCGGCGGCGTGACCACGTAGCGCACCAGTTGGTCACCCGGCGCCTGGAAATCGAGCGGTGCAATCGGTTGGACCCTCCATCGGGGTGGTGCATCGAGGCCGACCGAGACGCTTGTCTGGTCCGAGGCGTGATAACGCACGCGGGCCAGCAGCTCGATCGGTCGACTGGCCCGTTGCTCGGGCACCATCACCTGTGCTGGCTCGACTGTCAGCGTCACGGCCGGGACCAGTTCGAGCTCGTACGTTTCAATGCCAGTGGTCTTGGCGATGGATGACTCGACGGTCTTCCTGGTAACGAATTCGTAGCCATCCATGTGGAGGCGCAGCGCGAGGCTCACCAGCGGCGGCGGAAACGGCAGCACCGCATCGACCGGAGATTCTGGCCGTTTTGCTCCCGTCGGGACCGCCACGCGGAATTGGTAATTCTTGCTGTCCGGTTTGGCGGCATCGAGCGCGACCGTCCATCCGGCAGGCACCTCGAGGCTCGACCGGTCCAGGGTCCATTCGACCGGCACCGCCGGGTTGTCGAGAAGGTTGACCCTCACCGTGAAACTTTCGCCAGCCACCAACTCGTGTTTGTCCGCCTGGGTATCGACGGGAAGCGCCACATCCTCGGCCAGCGCCTGGTCGATTCGCTCTTTGACCTTGTCGAGTTCCCAGACCGCCGCCGCACTCTCGTCGCCTCCCACGTTTAAAACCTTTTCGCGCAGCGCCGCGATCGTTTTCGCCGCTTCGGCAAGTGAGCTCGCCGCGGCGGCCCGATCGAGATCGAGCGCCGATTTCGCAGCCGCGGCAAGATCCTGGTCGGCGGTTTCAAGCGCCGGGGTCATCGCCGCTGGCTCCAAGCGACCGAAGCGCGCCGCCAGTCGCGTGAGCGGCTCGGCCAAAAGCTTGGGATCGAATCCGCCGCCGGCTTCTTCCCCCTGCTCGGTGATCAGCTCGACTGGCCGGCGAAAATAAGGATTGCCGAACAGCGACGGCGTGCCTTGGGAGCGATGCTGGGCGTGGCCTTCCATTCCCATTTCGACGTAGCTCTTGCCCCACAAGGGGGAAACATCGGTGACCGGTAATTTCACGGCGTCCTTGGGGGCGGGCGGTGCCGCGGGACCAAATCCGAAACTCGCAGGGCGCAGTTCCAGGGTTACCTTCCACGGCTGCAGCCCTTCGCTGATTTGCTCGGGAAATTTCGCCGGATCGGCAGCATCCCGAATCGCTTCCGGCGTGTAGATTCCGCTGGCCTGATGTTGCCCGTGTCCGAAGTGGACGCCACCCCATCCGTTGATCACCACACCGGGCCGGTACATGCGAATCACGCGGACCATGTCCTCGAGCGGAATCTGCTGGCCCCAGATCTTCATGGTCCGTTCGGGGCTCTTCGAGAATCCCGTGTCGACGGCGCGGGTAAAGAATTGGTGCACACCGTAGCGGCTGTCAGCCGCGAGCAGTTCGGTCGTTCGAACCACGCCCAGAGGCCCATCCTGTTCCGGACCGATGGCGTTCTGTCCGCCCTGCCCGCGGGTGAGAGTCAGCAGGGCCACATCTGCGTCTAATCCGCGCGAAAGATAGGCGAGCAGGCCGGCGTTTTCGTCATCCGGATGCGCCGTGATGAAAAGGATCCGCGTCACCACACGCGCTTTGTTGATTGTTTCGACGGTTTCCGGTATCGATTGCGCAGAAACATCTCGAAGCCCAACGGCTGCGACGAGCGCAGCCAGAACCATCACCGCCCTTCGCCTCATCACGCGATCTCCCGAAAGGGCCACTGCCGCAGCCAGCGGGCACGGCCCAAATACACAACAATACCTGTGGCGGCCGCTAGGATGGAAGCGAGCATCGGCCGTGAGCCTGTGGCCAGGAAGATTCCCCCCCAGCCGAGGATGGCAATCACCACAGGCACTGGGTAGAGCCACATGCGGAACGGCAATCGCTCTTGTCCCCACCTCTGCCGCAGCAAGACCAGACCGACCCCTTGGCCGATGAATTGGATGATGCACCTCATGGCCAGGATGGCGCGGATCGCTTCGGCCAGCTTCAGCGCCAGGCAGAAGATCAGCGCCGCCCCGGCCAGCGCCAGCAGCGAAATATGCGGAAAATGCTTGGTCGGATGCACGCGCCCGAACACCCTCAGGAAATTGCCGTCCGCCGCGGCAGCATAGGGCACGCGGGAGTAGCCGAGCATCCCCGAAAAAACCGATCCGAGGGCCGTGATAAGAATCAGCGCCGTCGCGAGCGTCGCCCAGTTGCCCCCGTCCAGCCGCTCGATGAAGGCGCTGGCGATAAAGCTCGAATGGGCTGCTTCGCGCCAGGGAATTACGCTCAGGATGCTGGTCTGCATCGCCAGATACAGCGCGGTGATGCCGAGGATCGAAATGAAGATCGCGCGGGGGATGTTTTTCTCAGGCTCCTTCATTTCGCCACCGAGATTCGCCACATTGTAATAGCCGAGATAGCTGTAGATCGTCTGGACCGTGCCATGTCCCAGACCGACCAGAAGAAGCCAGGAAGGCTTCCAACCCCCTCCCGAAGAATCGAACGCACGATGCGGATCGAAATGCGTCGCGCCGCCCCAGACGATCCACAGAATCGTCCCGATCACCACCGCGCTGAACAGAACCGAAATTCTCCCGATCTGGCCAATGCGCCGGTAGAGCAGAATCACCGCCAGCACAACGATCGCGCCGGCAATCACGTTCTTGCCGTGCGATCCGAGCAGCCCAACAATTCGGGCGACGTGGCCCGTTCGGGTGCCCAGATAGGTGGCATAGTCGGCGAAGCCCAGCGCGCCGGAGGCGATGCTGAGCGGCCCCTGAAACAGAGTCTGCCAGATGAACAAGAACGAGAGCAGACGCCCCCAGCGCTCTCGGCCGTAGGCTTCTCGCAAATAGACGTAGCTACCGCCCGCTTGCGGCATTGCCGCGCCGAGTTCGGCCCAGATACAACCATCGAAAAGCGCCAGCGCCCCGCCCGCCGCCCATGCGAGTAAACTGGCTCGTCCGCCCATCGCCTGAATCACCAGCGGAATCACGACGAACGGCCCGATGCCGACCATGAACGTCATATTGAGTGACGTCGCTTCGACCAGCCCAAGCCCGCGCTCGAGTTTTCCATCGTCTCGAATGTCTGTCATCTCTCAAAGCGCGCTGACGTTTTCGCGGTCGACGAATCTCTGGCCAGCGGGCATGTCCCCCCTGATCCTCCGCAGGCCGTCGGCGAAAGCACGCCGAGAATAGCAAGAAACCGCTTGCCACCGCCGGAAAAGTCTCCTGGACTGGGCTAGGATAAGGCGAGCCGGATTATGCTCGAGCCCCGCACCGCCATCGGCATCGCCCTTACCGGCGCCACTACGGGGGTCCTGCTCGTGGGATTTTTCCGGGCGCGCCGCCCGTGTCCTTTCCCCCTCCATGGCTGGTTCGGAATCGTGGCGCTCGGCGGCGCGGAGTGGGCGCTTTTTCGTGGGGTAGCGCCGGTGCCCACGTATTTCACCCCCATTGCCTGGAGTGCTTACATCCTAATCGCCGATGCCGCAGTCTTTGCGCTCACCGGCCGCTCCCGCTTGCGCGACGCGCCGATCACCGTCGCACGCATGGCTTTGCTTTCCGTCCCGCTCTGGCTGGTTTTCGAGGCGTACAACCGACGACTCCACAATTGGACCTACGTGGGCGTCCCCCCCGAGTGGGCGCAAGCGGGTATCGGCTACGGCTGGTCTTTTGCAACCATCACCCCCGCCATCTTCGAAACGTCGGACCTGGTCCAGGCGCTCTTGCCGCCGTTGCCGATCAAGCCGTGGAAAATTTCGCGTGCCGCCGAGAACATGCTGATGATTTCCGGCTCGCTGTCGCTCGTTCTTCCCTGGGTCATCCCCCGCCACCTGGCGGCACGTGTTTTCTTTCTCGTGTGGATCGGATTCGTGCTGCTACTCGATCCGGTCAATCGCCGTCTCTCGCTGCCTTCCTTCGTGGGCGATCTTTCAGAAGGGTTCGCGCGCCGCTTCTACGGGTTTTTTCTGGCGGGCTGGGTTTGCGGATGGCTGTGGGAATTTTGGAACTATTGGGCTGCTGCGAAATGGCACTACACGTTCCCGATGTTCGAGAGCCTGAAAATCTTTGAGATGCCCGCTCCGGGCTATCTGGGTTTTCTGCCGTTCGCGCTCGAGTGCTTTACGATGTACGTTACCGCCGCGTGGCTCGCTGGCTGGGTGAAGCGAGTGAAATGATCCCGGATCGCACCGTGGCTTTGTTCATGCCCAAGATCTTCCGAGCACCGCCTCAGAAGAGCGCCCCGGATCTCCCCAAGCCTTTGTCTAGTGCCAGGAGTGTGTAACAATTCCGGCCAGTCGATGCACCGCGACCAGATGGGCCGAATCTCGCCTCACCGCCCCAGTGATATCCGGCGCTTCTCCCTCATTCTGGTTCTGGCGATCGTGCCGACAGCAGGCGCCGGTGCAGGCGGCCTGGTGCTTTCCTCCGACGCGGCTCGCGCTCTCGACCAAACCTACAGCGGCGATGTCGATCGGGCGATCACGACCGCGCAAACCATCGAGCAATCCCAACCGGAGAGCCCGGTCGGTTACTTGCTGGAGGCCGAAGCGCGCTGGTGGAAGACCTATTGCACTTCCTGCGAAATCAAATGGGGGCTGTTGGATGCCTGGAAGCGGCCGAAGCGGCCTGATGACGACGCGTACTTCGCCCTTGCCGACAAGGCCATCGAGCTGGCCCGCGCGCAAATCGCGAAATCGGATACGGCCGAGCCGCACGTGTATGTCGCCATCGGCTTCGCGCTGAAGGCCCGGCTCTACAGTCTGCGCGAGGAAAAGCGCGCCATCGCTCATGCCGGCGTGGAAGCCCGCTCGGAATGTCTGCGTGCTCTTGAGCTTGATTCGGACATGGCCGACGCCACCGCCATGCTCGGCCTTTACAACTACTACATCGACGCACTTTCGTCGATCGCCAAGATGCTGCGCTTCTTCATGGGTATCCCAGGCGGGAAAAAAGAGGATGGAATTCGCCAGATGCGAATCGGGATGGAGCACGCCGCATTCCTGGCCGTCGATGCTCGCTTCTACCTGGCGAAGAATCTGCGCACGTACGATCAGCTCTACGACGAAGCAAACCGGGTCGCCGAGCCGCTGGCCTTGCGCTATCCCCAAAATCCCATCTTCCTGCTCCTGCTTGGCAATTTGAATGCCAAGCTCGGCCGCGACAAAAAAGCGGCCGAATATTTTCGCTCGGTCGAAAGCCTGCCAGTTTCCGATTCGGCTTGCGCCAGCCACGCCCGCGACCTCGCTAACACGTTGCTCGCAGCGATCGAGTGAATTCAAAAGCAACTTCGTTCGTAGCTGTGTAGCCGGCGCAGATTCCTGACGGAGGCTCGGGGCGCTCGAGTCCAGTCGGCCAAATCACGCTGGAAGCGGTCAAGGGCGAGATCGATGTGCGGGCAGGCGCGGGAATGTTGCTGCGTCTGAATGCGCCGGGCACGTCGGGCGCCTGACGCCTAGTGACGCGCGGCTTCTTCTTGTTCGAAGGCGTGATAGGAGGAGCGAACCAGCGGCCCTGCTTCAACGTGCTTGAATCCCATCTGTTCACCGAGTTGCTTGAATTCAGCGAACTCATCTGGGTGGACGTATCGCTCGACGGACAAATGCTGGGGCGTCGGCTGCAGGTATTGGCCGAGCGTCAGGATGTGCGTCCCTTGCGCGGCGATTTCTTCCATGGCCCGCAACACTTCGTCGCGGGTCTCCCCGAGTCCTAACATCATTCCGGTTTTTGTGGGGGTCGGGGGGGAGATTTCTCGGGCGCGGCGCAGCAGCTCGAGCGACCGCTCGTAGACCGCGCCCTTGCGCACGCGCCGGTAAAGTCTGGGCACGGTTTCCATATTGTGGTTGAGCACATCGGGCCGCGCTGCCATCAGCCGCTCGAGCGCGTCCCAGTTGCCGCGAAAATCGGGAATCAGGACCTCGACCTTGCAACTGGGTATGCGCCGGCGAATCTGTTTGATCGTGCGCGCGAAAATTCCGGCGCCTCCATCGGGCTGATCGTCGCGGTTCACTGAAGTTACCACCGCATAGCGCAGGCCCATCCGCGCGACGGCCTCGGCCACGCGCTCCGGCTCATCCTCCTCGGGCGGACCCAAAGGCTTACCGCTCGGCACGGCGCAGAATCCGCAGGCGCGGGTGCAGATGTTTCCCAGGATCATGAACGTGGCGGTGCGATGCTCCCAGCATTCACCCATATTCGGGCAGCGCGCGCTCTCGCAGACCGTATGCAGCTTGAGCGTGCGCATGATGCCATCCAGCTCGCGAAAGTTCCGACCGCCAGTGAAGCGAACCTTTAGCCACGCTGGACGCCGCTCCAGGCTCGGCGGTGCGAGCGGACTGGCCGGCAATATGTTGAAAGGGCTCGCCATCGAATCGATCTTAACCCCATCGCAGCGGCCGGACAACGTTGTCTCGTTGCTTTCGACGACGTTCATCATTAACCACAGGCTGATCGGCCCACTTGTTGTATTTCTGCAACACCGAGATCAAGTGTAAAGCTTAAGGGCAGTGTAAGATATTGAAAATAGGCCAAAAAATCGAATCGCGGTTGGTCCCCCAAGTGCCGCATAATAGCAGCTCCTTTCGCATGGCCTATCAACTTACGATACAGCGGCCGGCCGAAATCGAGGGCATCGGCCTTCACACGGCCGTGCGTTCACGCGTCCGTCTGGTGCCCGCGCCTGCCGATACGGGCGTGGTTTTCCGACGCACCGATCTGGACAACTTTGAAATCGCAGCGCATGCGGACAACGTCGCACGGGTGAGCTACGCCACCAGCTTGATGCGCCAGAGTGTCCTAATCTCCACAACCGAGCACTTGCTGGCCGCTCTCTACTGCTGCGGAATCGACAATGTGTTCGTCGAGCTCGACGCGCTCGAACTTCCCATCCTGGACGGCTCGGCCAAGCCGTTCATCGACATTCTCGTTCAAGCCGGCACCCGCCGTTTACGGCGCAAACGGCGTTACCTTCGCGTCCTGAAGCCACTGGAAGTTGCCGATGGCGACCGCCGGATCGGCATTTATCCGGCGAACGAATTCCGCATTCACTGTTTTGTCGATTATGCCCATCCCTCTGCCGGACCTCAGCAAGTTCAGTTGACTGTCAACTGCGAATCCTTCAGCCGCGAACTCGCGCCCGCTCGCACATTCACGTTCGTCAAGGAGCTTTTGGCGCTTCAAAGGATGGGGCTGATTCGCGGCGGTTCACTCGCCAACGCGATCGTTATGGACGACCAGTGCATCCTCAACGGGCCGCTGCGTTTTCCCGACGAATTTGTTCGCCACAAGGCGCTTGACTTAATCGGCGATGTTGCTCTGGTCGGCCGGCCGCTGCTGGCGCGCATCGTCGCGCACAAGGCGGGCCATGCGCTCCACACACAGCTGGTTAACCGCCTTTTGGCCGATCGCTCTTTGTGGGAGGAAACGACGGTCGATCGCGCGCCCGGCCTGGCTTCGCGGACGGCTGCCCTTCCAGTTGTTTCGCGCCTTCAGGCCGAAGCGGACTAGTTCTGAGACCCGTCTAGCGGCGGGCTGTCTCCGGCCGCTCGGCCGTTCCGCTCAACGCGTACCACGCCGGTCTGATCGATGCAAAAGCTTCGAAATCCGGTTGTTCGGCGCGAAATCGGTTGGGCGGTGACTTCAAACGATCGGGCCCCCGCGACAGTGCATCCCTTGGCTGCCGCCTGGGGAGACCGGGCCTCCGCGCCGCAGGGAGAGGTTGCTACTCGGTTACCCCTTGATACAGAAAATGTCAACAATTCAGGCAGTGTCCTTTCGTCAAATTTGATTGGACACTAACACTACCCAATTCCGCGATTGCCAAAGCGCCACGCCAAGGTGAAAATAGCCGCGCTGATGGCTGTGCTCGATACCTCGATCGTCATTCTCGCCGCCGGCAAGGGCACGCGCATGCGTTCCAGTCTCGCCAAGGTTCTTCATCGCGCCGGAGGCCGTCCGCTCCTCGAGCACGTCTTGCGCGCGTGCCAGCCGCTCAAGCCTGCACAGATCCTCGTCGTAGTGGGACATCAAGCCGAAGATGTGGGCGCGATCGCCACACAATTCGGCGCGCAAACCATCCTCCAGCAGCCGCAGCGTGGCACCGGACACGCCATGCAGGTGGCCCGCCGCGCGATCCGCAAGAGCGCCAAACTCGCCCTCATTGTGCCGGGGGACGCGCCCCTGCTTCGCGCCGAAACGCTCGCCGCGCTTGTGGCAACGCACCGGCGTGGCGAGGCCGCCGCCACCATTCTGACCGCAGAACTGGGCAACCCTTCCGGTTACGGACGTATCGTTCGCGATTCCCAAGGCCGCGTCCAAGCCATCGTAGAAGACACGAGCGCTTCGCCCGAGCAGCTTTCCATCCACGAGGTCAATTCCAGCATCTATTGCTTCACGCTTGAAAAGCTGTGGTCCTCGCTCGGCGCGCTGCGTCCGGACAATCTGCACCGCGAACTGTATTTGACTGATTCGATCGCCACATTGCGCGAGCGCAATGAGCGTGTGCTCGCGCAACTGGCCGAAGATCCCGGCGAGGTCGTCGGCTGCAACACGCGCGCGCACCTTGCCGATGCGGATCGCGTGCTTCGTGCGCGCAAAGCCGCCGAATTGATGGAATCCGGAGTCACGATCTATCTTCCGGAGACGGTGGTGATTGATCCGCAGGTGAGCATCGGCCCCGATTCGGTGATCGAGCCTGGCGTCGAGCTTCTTGGTAACACGCGCGTGGGCTCGCGCTCTACGATCGGGTGCGGCAGCGTGCTCATCGATATGCGCGTCGATGACGGGGCGAAGATTTTCCCGCAGTGCCATTTGGTCAGATCGCGCGTTGGCCGGGACTCCGAGATCGGACCATTCGCGCGCCTGCGCTCCGGAACCGACATTCGAGCGGGCGCGCACGTTGGCACGTTCGTCGAAATGAAGAAGACCATCCTGCATGAAGGCGCGAAGGCACCGCACCTCGCCTATCTCGGCGACGCCACCATCGGTGCCGCCACGAATGTGGGAGCAGGCACGATTACCTGCAATTACGACGGATTTTCCAAGTATGAAACGAAAATCGGCAAGCGCGTCTTTATCGGCAGTGATACGGCGCTGGTCGCGCCGGTTCGCGTGGGCGACGGCGCTTACATTGCTGCTGGCTCGGTTGTCACCGACAATGTTCCCGCCGATGCGCTGGCCGTCGCTCGCGGCCGCCAGGTGAATAAGCCTGGCTGGGCCCGCGCCCGTCGAAGGGAACTCGCGGCCGCCGGAGGGAACCAAGTGAAGTCCCGATCGCCTCGCCGTAAGCCTACGCGCAGTTCCAAGTCGAAGTCTCGCCGTTAAGGCGGCGACTGCACGCCTCGTGAGTTCGTGAATCAGAAGGGCCGGTTGGCCGAAGTTCACCGATCTGCTTGAAAACCACCACTCGCCCATGCCCCGAGATCGACCCGGTTGGTACCAAAATCGTTTTGCATTGCATTGATTTCCTGAGGCTTAGGAAGCTCGAGTTGTCCGCTTGGCGTTTGGCAATGGCCGTGCCCTTATAGCGTATGGCAGATGATGCAAGGCGTGAGGTCGAGTTGAGGATCTCAGGGAGTGCGAACATGAAATACGCAAAAATGCTCGGAGTTCTGGCGCTGTTTGGAGTGTTAGTTCTCCTTCCGGCCGCTCCTGCTCAGGCGCAGCACGTTTCGGTTGGAGTAGGCATTGGAGTTGGTCCGGCATATGTGGCTCCGGTTGGTCCTCCGCCGGTCTGCGCCTACGGCTACTACCCGTATTACCCGTATGCGTGTGCGCCCTACGGCTACTATGGCCCTGAATGGTTTGTCGGCGGCGTATTCATCGGCGCTGGCCCGTGGTACGGCTGGGGCTGGCACCACGGCTATTGGGCTCACCCCGGCTTCTACGGCGGCCGAGGCTATTACGGCGGTCACCCGTTCTATGGCGGACGCGGAGCGGTCGGCACCTTCCGCGGTGGAAACGCATTCCATGGAGGAGGCGCATTCCACGGTGGAGGCGGGTTCCATGGAGGCGGGCGCCGGTAAGTTTCATACATAAACATAACGTTCATACCCGCGGTTCGAACGGCCGGAGGCGAAAGCTTCCGGCCGTTTCGCTGTTCGAGGAAAGCGCGGGACGCACGGCAGGGCCGCATCGCCGGTATGCTAGAATGGAATCGATGAAGTTCGGCGTAGTGCAATTTCCCGGCTCGAACTGTGACGAGGACGCCCGTTACGCGATCGGCTCGGTCGTCGGCGAGCCGGTCGAAATGATCTGGCACCAATCGGAAAATATTTCTGGCCTCGACGCGATCATCCTTCCTGGAGGATTTTCCTACGGAGATTATCTGCGGACCGGCGCAATCGCGCGGTTCTCTCCGGTGATGAGCGCCGTCGGTCGGTTCGCGCGTGCGGGCGGGGTGATCCTCGGCGTGTGCAACGGATTTCAAATCCTGCTGGAAGCGGGCCTGCTGCCGGGCGCCATGCTGCGCAACAAGCGCCTGCGTTTCCTTTGCCGCCAGGTTCACATCCGCGTCGAACATACCGACACGCCGTTCACCTGCTCGGCGCGCTCCGGCCAAGTGCTCA
>JASHRC010000144.1 GCA_030037525.1 Candidatus Acidiferrales bacterium
GAGCTCCTGGAGACCTTCAGCGTGCGTAAGCGGCTGGAGGCGCTGACCAACGAGCTGACCAAAGAGAAAGAAGTGCTGGAGCTGCGCCACAAGATACACGATCAGGTTCAGGAGCAGGTCAGCCAGAGCCAGCGCGAGTTTCTCTTGCGCGAGCAGATCAAGGCGATTCAGAAGGAACTGGGAGAATATGACGACACGCAGAGTGAAGTCGAAGAGCTTCGCAAGAAGGTCGAGGAATCGGGGATGTCGGCCGAAGCCAAAAAAGAGTGCGAGCGCGAACTGAAGCGGCTTGCGAAGATGACCCCGGCGTCGGCCGAATACATGGTTTCCAGGACCTATCTGGAATGGATGACTTCGCTGCCGTGGAGCAAAACCTCGGGAACCTCCGAGCAGGAGATCGACATCGTCAAGGCGCAGCAGATCTTGGACGAAGATCACTACGATCTGGAAAAGGTCAAAGAGCGCATCCTCGACTACCTGGCCGTAAAAAAGCTGCAGCCCGGCATGAAGGGGCCCATCCTCTGCTTTGTCGGGCCGCCGGGCGTGGGCAAAACCTCGCTCGGAAAATCGATCGCCCGCGCGCTGGGCCGCAAATTCGTGCGCATCTCGCTCGGCGGAATGCACGATGAAGCGGAGATCCGCGGGCATCGTCGAACCTACATCGGTGCCCTCCCCGGTCAGATCATCCAGGGCATTCGCCGCGCCGAAACCATGGACCCTGTCCTCATGCTGGACGAAGTGGACAAGCTCGGCCGCGATTTCCGGGGCGATCCGTCGGCGGCGCTCATGGAGGTGCTCGATCCGGAGCAGAATTCGACGTTCCGCGATCATTATCTCGACGTCCAGTTTGATCTTTCCAAAGTGATCTTCATCATGACCGCCAACTGGCTCGATCCGATTCCCGAGCCGTTGCGCGACCGTATGGAGATGCTGGAACTTCCCGGCTACACCGAGGAAGAGAAGATCCACATCGCGAAACGGTTCCTGCTGCCGCGCCAGACCAAGGAAAACGGCCTGATTTTGGGCGAGCAGATCGAGTTCGCCGATCTGGCACTCCACGATTTGATCCGCCACTACACGCGAGAGGCGGGTGTGCGCAACCTCGAACGCGAGATCGCTACGCTGGTGCGCAAGCAGGCCCGCCGCATCGCGGAAGGCAAGGCCGAGAAGCTCGTGGTCACGCCGGAAGTGGTCCGGGAAGCGCTCGGCGTGCCGAAGTTCCGTCTGGAAAAAGAGGTGGAGGAGAGGGTCAACCAACCCGGCGTGTCGGTCGGCCTGGTCTGGACTCCTGTGGGAGGCGACATCGTCTTCGTCGAGGCCAGCAAGGCTCGCGGGGGCAAAGGCTTCACCATGACCGGACACCTCGGCGAGGTGATGCAGGAGTCCATGCGCGCCGCTTTGAGCTGGGTGCGCTCGAACTCCGATCGCTACGGCATCGATCCGGACTTCTTCCGCAAGCTCGACTTGCACATTCACGTTCCCTCCGGTGCAATCCCGAAAGACGGGCCGTCGGCTGGCATCGCCATGGTCACCGCGCTGGTGAGCTTGCTCACCGGGCGGCCCGTTCGCCCGCGGGTGGCCATGACCGGAGAGATTTCGCTTTCCGGCGTGGTGCTGCCCATCGGCGGCGTCAAGGAGAAAGTGCTGGGCGCCAAGCGAGCCGGAATCCGCGAGGTGATCTTGCCTTCGGAAAACGAGCCGAACGTCCAGGAGGACCTCGACCCCCAGATGCTCGATGGCGTCCAGATCCATTTCGTGCGGCGAGTGGAAGAGGCCCTCGACATCGCGTTGGGCAATTTCGATACGACGGTGCGGCCAACGGTCGGCAGCGACCGGCCGAGCAGCCCACGCCCCTCGGTAGGTCCGGTGCACTAAACGCCAAATGAACGGCCCGGGCAGAAATGTCCGGGCCTTTTTCTTAGGTTTGCAGTTGCCCGGCGCGGCCGATTCGCGTAGAGACTACTGTTGTGCCCTATCGCCCCCGAGAACTGGTGGTGCGCGCCCGGGAAGCAGCCGCCCTGTTGCTTGCGACGTTCGACCGGGAAGAAACGGTCGCCCGCTTCCTAGATCTCTACGCGGCGGAGTACCGGCGTCCCGGCCGAGCCGACCAGCCCGCTTTCTATCGCGAGCAGCTCGAGAGAATTCGCCGCGAATCGGTGCTGGCCGCCGTATTGCGCATCGAGGCGGCCCTGCCCACTCGGCTGAAGGTCAGCGTCACGGTTCGCCACAACCAGCGGCGGCAGAAGAAACGGGCCAGAGCCAGTCGGAAACCGAAGGCGGCGCTGGAGCTTCGGATTCCCTTTCTCGATCTGTTCCGCGAGGAATTCTTCGTGGCTTTGGGCCAGGCCATGGATTGGAGCGAGGAGGATGCCCAGGAGTTCTGGCGCGACCTCGATCTCTATCGGATGCTCTCAACGCGCAACCGAGCTCAGGCGCGAACCGGCGCTGGGGCCGGCCCGTTTGTGGACCGCGTGGCGCTGCTGCTCGATCCCTCCCTGATGGAACAGGCGCGGCGGGCTGCGGGACGGTTTCAGCTGGAAGTCCATTCGACCGCCGACCGGGTGTTGCGTAAGGTCTTCTCCCGCCGGCGGGAGAACTGAGGTGCCTGTTTCGCAAGCGGAAGCTCGGTAAAACCGCAACTTGGACGCGGCTTTTGCTATCCTCACTTCAATGGTCGAAATTTTCTACATTTTGGTGGTAACTGAAATCGCGCTGGGTGTGTATTCGCTCTGGGACGGTTGGGAATGGCTGCGCATGGTGCGCCGGCGGCTTTCCTCTCACGCCGGATTTTATGCGCCGGTTGCCGCCCTGATCTGTCCTTGCAAGGGGAACGAGCCCGGACTCGAAGAGAACCTCCTGGCGCTCACGCGATTTGACTATCTCCAGTATGAGATTTACTTCCCGCTGGCCACCAGCCTGGACCCGGCGCTCAAAGTGATCGAGCGGGTGAAGGCGCGAACCGAGCGGCCTGTGCACATCGTGGTTGCCGGCCCGCCGGAAAACTGCGGCGAGAAGGTGTTCAACCTGCAGCGCGCCGTCCAGTCGCTGCCTGAGAAATTTGAAGTGATCGTCTTTGTCGATTCTGATGTGAGGCTGCCGCAGCGCTGGCTGGCCAAACTGGTGGCCCCGTTGCAGGATTTCCGCATCGGCGCGACGACTGGCTACCGGTGGATCATTCCCAGCCGCAGAATCGGTGAGGGCGGACTCGCCAGCGCCATGGCGTCGGCATGGAATGCGGCCATCGCAACTCTGCTCAACCGACCGCGCGAGAACTTCTGCTGGGGAGGCGGGACGGCCATCCGCCGGAAGACGTTCGACGACGCGGGCGTGCTGGAACTCTGGGACGGAGCCGTCAGCGATGATTTTGCTCTGACCAATGCGCTCGCCGCCGCGGCGAAGCCGATCGTGTTTTGTCCCGAATGCCTGGCGCCCACGCCGCACCCCTGGACAGGTTCATCGCTCGTCGAGTTCACAAACCGACAGATTCTGATTACTCGCGTCTACTCGCCGCGCCGCTGGGCGCTGGGATTTGCCGCAAACGCAGGTTATTCGTTCACTTTGGTCTTCGCGGCCACGATCGTTCTGGGAGCGATGATCGATGGCGATCCTTGGATTCAGTTGGCGCTCGCGGCTTTCGTGATCGTTCTGCTTTCGATGGCCAAAGGGGCGCTGCGGACCCTCGCCGTCGCCGAAATGCTCCCGGAGTGGAAGGCCCAGCTTGATCCCTGGAGCTGGACCTGGGTTCTGCTGGCACCGGTGGTACCCTTCCTGTTCACTCTGAACTTCCTTGCCTCGCTCTTGACGAGAAGCATCCGCTGGCGCAACATTCGCTACGAGCTCATCTCTCCAAATGTCACGCGCGTGCTGACGCGATAGTCACGGGTGATTTCGCCGCGACTTTCACCGCACAGCGTACCGACCGCCAAACGGAGGCGAAAACATGGGCGAGGTCGTGGTCCCGGTCCCTGAAGCACCGGAACGCGTCAATTCCATAAGCCGAATATTCGGCGTGCTGCTGAGCCCCCAGGCAACGTTTGAATCGATCGTTCGCAAACCCACATGGCTGGCTCCGGTCGTCCTTCTCACGCTGCTGAGCGTGGGTGTCATCGGGCTGTTTGGCCATCGGATTGGATGGCGCCCATTCTTCTCTAAGCAGCTCGAGAGCAACAGCCGCGTCGCGGAGATGCCAGCCGATCAAAGGGAGCAGATTCTGGAGAGTGTGCTGAAGTATTATCCGCCGGTTATCTACCTGATCGGCGCGGCCACGCCCATCCTGACCGTGGTCGTCATCGCCAGCGTGCTTTTGGGCCTATTTAACGGCTTGGCCGGCACGAACCTCCGTTTCAAGACATCGCTGGCGATTGCCTCCTATGGATCCTCGCCCTCGATCATCCGGGGTCTACTCGCCGTCCTGGTCGTACTGGTGAAGGAGCCCTCGACGGTGGACCTCCAGAACCTGGTCGCTTCCAACGCCGCTATTTTCCTGTCGGCCGACTCAGCAAAATGGCTGGCCGCCTTATTGAGGATGATCGACGTCTTTGCGTTTTGGCCGCTGGCTCTGATGGCCATCGGATATCATTGCGCCGCGCCGAAAAAACTTTCGTCCCCTGCTGCTTTCGCCTGGCTCCTGATCGTCTACGCCGTCATCGTGCTGGTTGTGGTCGGCTTAACCGCAGCGTTTGCCTGATACATGGGATTCCAGTTTGAGGTTGTTGCGACGGATCCCTCGGGCGCGCGACTGGGACGGCTCCGGACGCCGCACGGCCTGATTGAAACCCCGGCCTTCATGCCGGTGGGCACGGCGGCGACGGTCAAGGGTCAGACCCAACAGGACCTTGAGAATCTGGGCGCCCAAGTAATTCTCGCCAACAGTTATCATCTCTACCTCCGTCCCGGGCATGAACTCGTTCGCGAACTGGGCGGACTGCACGGTTTCATGTCCTGGCCGCGGCCGATCCTCACCGATTCGGGCGGTTTCCAGATTTTCAGCCTGAGCGATCTCAGCAAAACAAGCGATGAAGGGGTGCGGTTTCGTTCGCACCTGGACGGATCGGAACACTTTCTTTCGCCCGAAAAAGTGCTTGAAATCGAGATCGCTTTGGGCGCGGACATCGTGATGGTGCTCGATGAATGCATCGAGGCTAGCTCCACAGAGGCGTGCGCGCGCCAGGCCGCCCGGCGCACCCGGGACTGGGCGCTGCGTTCACGCGACTATTTCTCGCGCCACGGAGACCCCCAGCGCCAGATGCTTTTCGGTATCGTGCAGGGCGGAACCTACGCCGCGCTGCGGAGGGAAAATGCGGACGCGCTGGTTGAGCTGAATTTCCCGGGCTACGGCATCGGAGGGCTGGCGGTCGGCGAATCGCATGGCATGACCTCGGAAATGACCGAGCTCGTCACCGCGCGATTGCCCAAAGACCGCCCGCGCTATCTCCTGGGAGTCGGCAAACCGGATGAGATCGTCGATTACGTTCGGCTGGGCGTGGACATGATGGATTGCGTGCTGCCGACGCGCGGCGCGCGTCACGGCTGCTTATTCACCTCCCAGGGACGCGTGCTGATACGCAACGTGCGCTACGCGCGCGATCCCCGGCCGCTCGATGAGAATTGCGGGTGCGCCGTCTGCCGTCGCTACTCCCGCGCGTATTTGCGGCATCTGTATTCGAGTGGAGAATTTCTGGCTACCATCCTGAACACTCATCACAACCTTTACTTTTACCTTGACATGATGGGGAAAATTCGCGAGGCTATTCGTTTTGGGAACCTAGAAAGATTCCGCTCTGACCTCAACTCACGCCTCACGTAGGCAAAACGGCAAAGGAAAGAGCAGCAGCTTCGGCTGGTGGGGAGCTTTCCCCCTTCGACGACATAAAAATGGCAGTTCTCGGCATGGCGATTCCACTCGGGATGGCACTTCAGACTTCTTCTTCCCCCCTGGGCGGCGCTTTCGGCTTTCTGCCTATCTTGCTGATCATCGTGATCTTCTATGTGCTCCTGATCCTGCCGGCGCAGCGGCGGCAGAAGAAGGTCGCCGAAATGCTCAAAAATCTGAAGAGCGGCGACAAAGTGATCACCAACGGCGGCATTTACGGAACGATCGTCGGGCTTGAGGAGGACTCCGTCCAACTGCGAATCGCCGAACAAGTGAAGATCAAGATTTCGCGCAACGCCATCGCAGGACTTCAGCCGGAACCGAAGGGGAGTTAGACGCCCGGCATGAACGCGCAACTGAAGTGGAAGTTCATCCTGATTGCCATCATTATCGTGGTCTGTATTTTCGGGGTGATCGGTCTCCCCAGTTTCCCTACCTCCCCCGCACAACTGAAAACGAATCTCGCCGATCGCATCCGTCTGGGGCTGGATCTGAAGGGCGGCAGTCACCTGGTCCTCCAGGTGCAATTGCAAGAAGCGATCGCGCAGCACGGCGATGAGACGGTCGACGAGCTGAAGCGGCAGCTCAATGATAAGAAGATCGGCGTGGGCGAAGTATCCGAAGTAGACAGCACGCACATTCTGGTCCGCAACATCGATCCCAGCTCCACCAGCAGCTTCCGCGATCTGGTCGCCAGCCAGTTCACCGACTGGGCCCTGGCGCCTGCCGCCGGCGAAACCAGCGGTTATGAGCTGACCATGAAGCCTTCCGTCGTCGCCGAGATTCGCCAGACGACCATGAATCAGACGCTCGAGACGATCACGCGCCGCATCAACGCGCTCGGTCTTACCGAGCCGACGATTGCCTTTACCGGCAGAAGCGACGACGAAATCCTGGTGGAGCTTCCCGGCGTCGGCGATCCCACCGCGGCCAAAGAAGTGATCCGCGCCGGCGGGCAACTGCAACTCACTTTGGTTGTCGACGGGCCGTTCTCATCGGAAGCCGAGGCGCTCGCCAAGTACGGAGGCGTGCTGCCCCCGGGCACGCAGATTCTGCCGGGCCGCAACCAGGGCGCTGCGCCCGGCCAGAACGCGGGCCCGGTGTATTACGTCCTGAACAAGGCGCCGATCGTGACCGGTCAGGACCTGCGCAATGCCGACGCCGCTCCGAGCTCGGACAATCCCGGCTCCTACGAGGTGGATTTCAAGCTCTCCACCGCTGCCGCCGGGCGTTTCGGAACGTTTACCGAGCAGCAGGCAGCCATTGGCGGCCGCATGGCCGTGGTGCTCGACCGCCAGGTTTATGAGGCGGCCGTGATCAAAAGCAGGATTGAGGATTCCGGCCGGATCACCGGCGATTTCAGCGAGCAGTCGGCCCAGGATTTGGCGTTGGTGCTTCGCGCCGGAGCCCTGCCCGCCTCGATCAAATATGAGGAAGAACGGACTGTGGGTCCGTCTTTGGGCGCTGATTCGATCCGCGAGGGCGTGCGGGCATCGATCGGCAGCATGATTGTGGTCATGATTTTCCTGCTGATCTACTACCGGCTGAGCGGCGTCAATGCGGTGGTCGCTCTGGTGCTGAACTTGGTGATTCTGGTGGCCTTCATGGCCTACGCCGGAGCCGTGCTCACGCTGCCGGGGATCGCCGGAGTGATTTTGACCATCGGCATGGGTGTGGATTCGAACGTGCTGGTCTTTGAGCGCATCCGCGAAGAGCTGCGCAACGGGAAGGTCGCCGCACCGGCCGTGGACACCGGGTTTGATCGCGCCTTTCTGACCATCATCGACACCCACGTGACGACCGTGGTGTCGGCGATCTTTCTGTTCCTGTTCGGCACGGGCCCGGTGCGCGGATTTGCCGTGACTTTGGTAATCGGCTTGATTGCCAATGTGTTCACCTCCATCTACGTGTCCCGGGCGATTTTTGACTACCACCTGGCGAAGATGGACCGGCAGGCACAGCTCAGTATTTGACGGTATCGATGGACGCGGTTCTAGAACCGAGGGTCTTGCCGGTGTCAGCTGGGAACAAAACTGGCCAGCATGGTGTCGAATTATTAAGTTAGGAGTGCGCATGGAGCTTTTCCGCAACGTCAACATCAACTGGATGGGGAAGGCCAAGTACTTTGTCACCCTCTCCCTCCTGCTGTTGGCGATCGGGTGGACTTCCATGTACCGCACCGTGGTGGTGAAGCACGGGACGCTCTATGGCATCGACTTTCGCGGCGGCACCCTGGTTTACGTTCGATTCGCCGGCCCGCCCCCGCTCGACAAATTGCGGAAGGGGCTCGAGCAGGCCGGACTGAGAAACAGCACGCTGCAGGGAATCAGCGACACCCAGAACGTAGCGTCCAAAAACGACGTGGTAATCGGGCTTGAGCAGAAGGCGGAAAGCGATGAATCGCTCGATGCCGGAAAGCAAAAGATCCTGGAGGTGCTCGAGCGGACCTTCGGGGGAAACGCTCAGGGTAAACCCGACTTCAACTCGGTCACTCCCGCTGATCTGGCCGCCGCTCTTACGCGAAGCGATCCTCTGCACCTCGGATTGAACGCAGGCGACCGCTACAACGAGCTTGCCGGGCGCCTGACCCGGGCGCGCGATACCGACCACGGCGGCATCGTCACGAATTTCAACCAACTCGAAGGGGTGCTCGGCGCGACCCCGGCGGTCGTCGGGGCGCTCGCCGGCAACTATTCGCTCGGCGATTTCTCGATCCGCGATGCGGCGATGGTGGGGCCGCGCGTTGGCTCTCAACTGCGTCACCAGGCCGTGTGGGCAACTCTCTATGCCCTGGGCGGCATGTTGGTGTATATTGCCTTCCGATTTGAATGGGTCTACGGGGCGGCAGCCGTCATCGCCGTCTTTCATGACGTGTTGATCACGCTCGGTTTCTTTTCGCTCTTCCATTACGAGATTTCGCTCACGGTGATCGCGGCCTTGTTGACTTTGGTCGGATATTCGATGAACGACACGATCGTGATCTTCGATCGCGTGCGCGAAAACCTCCGGCTGATGAAACGCGAACCCTTTCCGGAAATCGTGAACCGATCCATCAACCAGACGCTTTCCCGCACCATTCTGACCAGTGGATTGACCTTTCTGACAGTGTTGGTCCTCTTCCTCATGGGTGGAGAAGTTCTGCGTGCCTTCTCTTTTGCCATGGTGGTGGGAGTTGTGGTAGGAACGTACTCCAGTTTTGGCATTGCTGCGCCCATCGTTGTGGTTTGGAACCGATATCACGGCGGGCAGCAGCAACGAGTGACCGTCCGCGCCGGATCCGCAGCCGAAAAGCGCGTGGTGGCTGCTGCAAGGAGATGAGATAAGCCATGTTTGATCAACTTGTCATTTCCAGCGCTCATGCAAACAAAACGCACAAGCCATGGACGGTGGCGCTGTCGGCAACCGTGCAAGCGGTGATCGTGGGCATCTTGATTTTAATTCCGCTCATCTATACGGAGGCTTTGCCAAAGGGGTTCATGAACACGTTCCTTGTGGCACCGGCCCCGCCACCGCCACCACCGCCGCCCGCGGCGCCTGTCAAGCCCATCGCCAGACCGCGAATCGTCACCCCCCCGCGGATGGTGGCCCCGACCGTGATCCCGAAGACCATTCAGGTCATTAAGGACGAGGCCCCGGATGTAGGAGTGGGGGTCGAAGGGGGCGTGGGCGTTCCGGGCGGTGTGGCCGGCGGTGTGCTGGGAGGAATCATCGGAGGTGCGCCGCCGCCTCCGCCGAAGCCCACGCAAACCCGCATTCGTGTTGGCGGAAACGTAGCCGCCGCAAAGCTGACCCATCAGGTTCAGCCTATCTATCCGCAAATTGCCAAGACCGCGCACGTTTCCGGTACGGTGCTTTTGCACGCGATTATCGCCAAGGATGGCACGATTCAGGAACTCCAGTATGTTTCCGGCCCTCCCTTGCTGATGCGGGCGGCCATGGACGCCGTGCGGGAATGGCGCTACAGCCCAACATTGCTCAATGGAGAGCCTGTGGAAGTAGACACGACGATTCAGGTGGTATTTACGCTCGGTGGCTAAGCAGGACCGGACTCGGACCGAGAGGTAGGCGGAACGAGACGGGGAATTCCGACCGGCAGTATATGGCTGCCGAGATCGATTGGCGGTGACGGAGGAGGACGGAAGGCTATGAATGTACTTTTAGTCAGTTTGTTTGTGATGTTCCAGGATCAGACCCCTGAGGTCGGCTGGGATCTGATTACCATGTGGCACAACATGGGTATTCCGGCCAAGATTGTGGTCACCATTCTGTTCGTTATGTCCGCTTGGTCGGTCGGCATCATGATTGACCGGGCGCTGATGTACAGCGCGGCCAGAAAACAGTCGCGCATTTTCGTCCAGCAGGTGGCCGGCGCGCTCAAGGACAACAAGCTGGATGAAGCCATTTCCATTGCCGAACGCAACAAAAAGAGCCACATCGCCAAGGTCGTCGCCACGGGCCTTTCGGAATTCCAAGCCGCCTCCGCACAGGTGAGCGATGAGGAAGTGATCGAGGCGGCGCGGCGGGGCCTCGAGCGTTCGGTGGCCATCGTCCATGCCGAGATGAAGCGCGGCCTTTCGGGCCTGGCTACGATCGGCTCAACGGCGCCCTTCGTGGGACTGTTTGGCACCGTCATGGGCATCATCAACGCGTTCAAAGGCATTTCCAGCTCGAAAGTCACCGGACTTTCGGCAGTGGCGGGCGGTATCGCAGAAGCCCTGGTCACCACGGCGCTCGGTTTGCTGGTGGCCGTGCCCGCAGTGTGGACGTTCAACTATTTCACCAATCGAGTCGAAGCTTTCGACGTGGAGATGGACAACTCCTCCATGGAGCTGATCAACTACTTCATCACGCGCCGAGGCGGAAAGAAGTAAGCAATGGCCTACAAACCCAAAGCGCCGCCGGTGATGGCCTCGCCAAACGTGATCCCTATGGCGGACATCATGCTGGTGCTGCTCATCATCTTTATGGTGATCACCCCCATGCTGCAGCATGGCGCGCCGGTGGATATGGCCAGGGCGGAGAACGCGGACAAGATGCCCAACGCGGACCGCGATGATGCCATCATTATCGCGGTTACGCGGGACGGCAGGCTCTTTCTGAGCCCCGGCAACAAAGAGATCAGTCTCGACACGATCACTGACAACGTCAAGGACCTGATCACCGGACGGTTGGACAAGACTGTCTATGTTCGATCCGATGCCCGGGCCAAGTACGGCGATGTGGTCAAGGCGGTCGATGAAGTGCGGGCGGCCGGCGTCGAGAATATCGGCCTGCTGACCGAGAAGATTCAAAATAAGGCCGCACCGCCCCCGCCGCCCGCCGGCGGTTCAGACTGAGGAAGCCGTAGCGAAGGAGTTTCTCTCATGGGAATCGCAGTTGGTACTAAAGAGGGGCCGGTATCGGAGCCGAACGTCGTGCCGTTGATTGACGTGCTGCTCGTGCTGATCATCATCTTCATGGTCATCACGCCGAGAACGCCTACGGGCTTGCCGACCATCGTTCCGCAACCTCCCCCGCCGAACGAGAAACAGCCGCCCCCGGATAACCGCACCATCGTCGTCTCCGTTCTTACCGGCGGAAAGATCATGATCAACCAGGACCAGAGCGACTGGAACACGCTCGGTAGCCGCTTGTTCGACATTTTCAAAGAGCGCGCCGACAAAGTCGCCTTTGTAAAGGGCGATGATGATGTTTCCTTCGCACAGGTCGCACGCGCCATCGACATCATGCGCGGCGCCGGCATCGATCACGTCGGGCTCATCACGGCTAAGATCGAGGCGGGTCAATAGTCCGGCTCTCGGGAACATTGCTTTCAGAAAGGGCGTTAAGGAGATAGGGATGGAGCGGATGGCTCACAACTGGTTTCTCGTGGCGGTCGTTCTCGCCGCTTCTGTGGCGGGCGTCGGCTGCGACAAGCTGAAAGCGCGCGATCGGCTCAATAAAGGGGTCAATGCTTACAAGAGCGGGCAGTTTGACCAGGCCATCGAATATTTCAAGGAAGCCAAAAGTCTGGATCCATCGCTCACCAACGCTCAGCTCTACCTGGCCACCGCCTATGCCAGCCAGTATGTCCCCGGTGCGCCCTCCCAGGAGAACGTCAACAACGGCAATCAGGCCGTTGCCGAATTCAAGAGCATCCTGGATCAGGATCCGAATAATCTTTCGGCCATCGACGGGATTGGCTCGATTCTCTACAACATGGGCGGCAGCCCGTACGACGCGAAAAAGCTCGAAGAGTCCAAGTCCTACCACCAGAGGCACATCCAGCTCAAACCCGAGGATCCCGAGCCCTATTACTGGGTGGGTGTGATCGATTGGTCGCTGGCTTTCCGCGCCAATCGGGATATGCGCGACGACTACAACAAAACGGCGAAGAAGCCGATCCGAGAAAACGACCCGATGCCGCCTGCTGTCGCCATGCAATTCGCCGACAAGTATGGCCCTGTCGTGGACGATGGGATCTCGAGCCTGCAGAAAGCCATGACGCTGCGCTCGGAATACGATGACGCCATGGCTTATCTGAACCTGCTCTATCGCCAGAAAGCGGATATGGAGACCTCCAAGGAAGCGCGCAATAACGACCTGCAGCTGGCGGACGATCTGGTCGAACGGGTCAAGGCCATCAAGCAGAAGAAGGCCAACATGACGCCAACTTCCTAGCAGCATTGGGAGCCTGGTTTCTCAGGCGGCGGATCGGAAGGTCCGCCGCTTTTTTTCTTTTGCGGAGGCTCTATGAGCGCCGAGCGTGCACCTCGGAGAATCCTGGCGCTGGTGGCGTTTGGGGTCCTTGCCCTCTCGGGCGCGCGGGCCGCTCGCTCGATCGGTGGGCAAAGCCAGCCAGACATTGCGAAATCGGAAACGATCGAGCCGGAGGAGCTCAAGAGCGAGTTGGCTACTGCTGCCAAGCCCATCGTAGTCTGCGTGGCCCCCCATTTTCTCTACGAGGGCGCGCACATTCCCGGTGCCCTCTTTCATGGTCCCGGCTCGACTCCGGATGGCCTAGAGAACCTGCGCGAGTGGGCAAAAGGCACTTCGCGAGATCGGACGATTGTGATCTATTGCGGCTGCTGCCCGATGGCCCGTTGTCCCAATGTCCGTCCGGCGCTCAGCGCGCTTCGGGAGATGGGCTTTCGCCATGTGAAGGTCCTCTGGCTCTCCCGGGATTTTCATACCGACTGGACCCAGAAGGGCTATCCCGTCGAAAAGGGCCAGTAACGGCCGGGAAAAACCCCTCCCGGGGGCGTTACAATAGAACCAAATGGAACCGGCCAAACACCCCGCCACAAGTCTCCTTGCGCGGCGCTCGGTTGATCTGCGCTTTGCCGAGCTCGTTGATAAAGTCCGCCGTAACCGACCCGGTGATGATTTCGAGCTGCTTCGCCGCGCCTACGAGTTCGCCGCCGAGCAGCACAAGATGCAGAAGCGCCTTTCCGGCGAGCCCTACCTCTCTCATCCGCTCGAGGTAGCGCACTCGCTTGCCGACATGAAGCTGGACGTCACGTCGCTGTGCGCCGCCCTGCTTCACGACGTGGTGGAAGACACAAAAATCCCGATCGAAAAAATCTCCGAGCAGTT
>JASHRC010000145.1 GCA_030037525.1 Candidatus Acidiferrales bacterium
AGACCTATCGTAGCATCCGCGAGCCAGCCCCGCCTGTTCGCTTTCGCCATCAGTTGTGAGGATCACAATGACCTAGAACCAGGTACTAGCCATCCTTCAACGCTCAGGACTCAATCGCCAGATGCTGTATGCAAATCGGTTCTTAATTGCGCTGGAAGGCGCGCGCCATTTTCACGATTCTCAGCTTATTTTCGCCCAGGGAAAACGATGAGCCACCATGTTCTTCTGAGTGTGCGAGATAGAACTCCAGGAGTTTGGTCCCCTTTGGCACGACGATTGCCAACCCAAAAACGGGAATTTAACTTCGGCAAGTCGGGTATGATCTTCCCCCTCGTTGGGGGGCAAGAGGCGGCGCCGCAGGCAGGACAAGGGAGGCGAAGTGGCCTTGTTCGTTCTGATCGTCGTGGCCGTGGTAGTCGGGTCAACGTGGCTTGACTGGCGAGAGGCCGTCAGGGCGCGGGGGGTTCCCGAATGGGCCAAGGGCATGGCGCTCGGGGGGTTGATTGCTGTTTCGCTTGCGGCTACAACCTCATTCGCTTCTGTTTGGCTTCAGGAAGCGGCCTCCCAGTGGACCGCAGGTGTCGTTTCCTGGCGCTTCGCGATCGAGTGTGGCGCGCTGGTGGCGCTGATGGGTGCCATTGTTTTCGCTGCGCGCCGCAAGCGAGCTCGCCTGCTCCTCTTCATTGCCTGTCTGGTTGCCGCCGCCTTCTGCCTAGGCGTGCTCCTCTAGGTGATCGATTACCGATATGCACCTGGCTCGACCAGGTGAGGGTTGTTTGGCCGCCCCCAAACCGTGGCTTTGTCCGCCGTTCGCCGGTAACCACCTGCCACTGGCCGAATAACCCACGACACCGCTGACCGCCGCCCTTATTCTCCGGCCATGTTCACCGCAGAACCAATCCGAGAGGAGATGGCAATGACCGATGCACGTGCCCGGCTCATTGGTGCGCCCATTGTTTCCAGGACAGCGGCCTTCATCGCGGCCGTCCTTCTGATTCTTGTCGGACTTGTGTTTCAATTGGGCGAATTCATCTGGGGCCAATTGAGTGCGACGAGCCATTGGCTGATCCACATGATCGCTCTGAACATCTGGGGTACGCTGATCGTCCGGCTGAACACGCTCGGGTTTCTGCGCTTCTGGCCCCTGTTACTTGTCGGATTTGGCCTGGCCATTCTGCTGGCGCTCGAGCCGGCACGGAGCAATCCCCGGTGAGTGAGCCACACCACCCAGACCGGCATTTCGTCGTGGGCGTCATTATTCTGGTTTTGGGCGTCGTTCTCCTGCTCGATCAACTCGGGTTTTCGCTAGTAGAGAAGTTCTGGCCTCTCATTCTTATCTACTTCGGCATGAGATGGCTCCTCACCTCTCATCACCTAAACGGGCGCTTCTGGGGAGGGTTCCTGACCTTAGTCGGCATCATCTTCGAGCTGCAAGAGCTGGGGTATAGCCGAATTCGCTTCGACACTATCTGGCCTGCTTTCCTGATTTGCATTGGCGTACTGCTGCTCCTCCGTCGCTACGAAGGACGTCGCAGGTGGGGATATTACGAGCCGCCTCCGGCCCCACCGCCCGGACCTCCGGCCTCTGACGCCCAGGCCCCAACTGCACCGGGCAGTCAATCCACCGCCGGAGCTGCGCCCGAGGCTCAGCCGGCGGCTTCCGGTTCTCCGCCGCCACAATCCGCCCCATATGAGCAGCCGCGGCCACAGTCGAATTTTGGCCCTGCTTGGGGCCCGCCGCCGTGGCAAAACGACCCTTCCTGGCAGAAGTTTCAGCGCCGCATGGAACGGCTCGATGAGCGCATGAACCGGGTCGGCGAGCGCATGAACTGGAAATGGCAGCAGCACCAGTCCCGTTCGGAACCTGGCTACCATTGGCAGCCCAGTTCGAATTGGCGCGATTCCTCCGAGCCGCGGCTGGATGAGGTGAACGTATTTTGGGGCGGCCGACGCCGGATCCTCTCCAAGAATTTCCAGGGAGGCGAAATCGTCGCGATTTGCGGCGGCTTCGAGATCGACTTGACCGCGGCCGATTTTCAAGCCAATCAGATCGTGATCGAAGTGGTCACCATTTTTGGCGGCGGTGAAATTCGTGTCCCCCCGAATTGGGAGGTGTTGGTCGACAGCGTGGGAATCTTTGGCGGCACCGCCGACCGAACCAACCATCCCTCCGCGCAAACCCAGAACAGCTCCGGCTCGTCGGCACCGCCCACCAGAAGGCTCGTCATCAAGGGAGTCTCGGTTTTCGGAGGCCTGACCCTGAAGAATTGATCTCTCCATGCACCCGATCCTGACCCAACTTCGCCGGCTGGTCTACTACCTCCTGGGTTGGATCCCTCTTGCGTTCATGCTCGCCTATCTGCTCGCCGTTCCAGGCGGGCTGACCTGGTGGCAAGCCGTGGCGGTGGCCTTCCCGCTGTGCCTGCCGTACGCGTTTGTGTGCCTTGCCGCCTGGTATCCGTGCCTGGCCACTCCGCTTGACCGCGCGAGCGTGCCTCGCTTCCTGTTTACCCACATCGCCGGCGCCTGCCTCGCCAGCAGCCTTTTGCTGCTGGCCGCGCGATCGATTGGCCGGATGCTTTCCGGGCTTGACGGATTTCAGCACATCGATGCCCGCCTCTCCGGCAACCTGCCATTGCTATTCGGCACCGGCGTCCTGCTCTATCTCCTCTCCGTTGGCTTCCACTATGTGCTGATTGCCGTCGAGGCTTCGCGTCAGGCCGAAGCTCGCGTGATGCAGGCTAGCCTGCTCGCCCGCGACGCCGAGTTGCGCGCCCTCAAGGCTCAGGTGAACCCGCATTTCCTGTTCAACAGCCTGAATTCGATCAGCGCGCTCACAGCATCGGATCCAGCCAAGGCGCGCGAGATGTGCATTCTTCTCGGCGACTTCTTGCGCCGCACGCTCGGTCTGGGCGAAAAGCCGGTCATTCCGCTCTCCGAAGAAATGTCGCTCATCCATGCTTTTCTGGCAGTCGAGAAGGTTCGCTATGGCGATCGCCTGCGCATGGAAGAATCGATCGATCCGGCTGCCCTGGATGCCGAAGTGCCACCCCTTTTGCTTCAGCCCCTGGTCGAGAACGCCATCGTTCACGGGGTCGCCAATCTCGTGGATGGCGGCTGGATTCGGCTTGCTGTCGAGCGGCGCGACGCCGTTCTTCGCGTCGAAATTGAAAATCAGTTTGATCCCGAGGCGCCGCGGCGCCGCCGAAATGGTGTGGGGCTTGAAAACGTCCGCCAACGCCTGGAAGCCCGCTACCTAGACCACGCCAGCTTCGAAGCCGGTGCGACAGAGGATCGGTTTCGCGTGTCCATCAGCCTGCCGGTCGAGGCCAATCGATCTCGCGCACCCCAGGAGGATGTGCCGTGAATTCTCCCGCAGCACGCGCGATCCGAGCCGTCCTAGTGGACGACGAAGACCTGGCGCGCCAAGTTCTCCGTGAATTCCTTTCCGCGCATTCGGAAATCGAAATCGTGGCCGAATGCGCCAA
The DNA here is from genome assembly GCA_030037525.1 of Candidatus Acidiferrales bacterium. Taxonomy (GTDB): domain Bacteria; phylum Acidobacteriota; class Terriglobia; order Acidiferrales; family UBA7541; genus Palsa-295. The sequence goes on from JASHRC010000145.1 coordinate 3,489, forward strand.
CGGCTTCGAAGCGGTGAAGGCCGTCGCCGAGCACAAGCCGGATCTGGTGTTCCTGGATATCCAAATGCCGAAACTCGACGGCTTTGAAGTGCTGGAGCTGATCGGCCCGGGACCCGCGGTCATCTTTGTCACCGCATACGACACTTTCGCCATCCGCGCATTTGAGGTTCACGCAGTCGATTACCTTCTCAAGCCCATCGGCGCGCAACGCTTTGAGGCCGCCCTCGAACGCGCCAAGCAGCGGCTGGCGGGCAGGTTGCCTTCCGCCGCTCTGCCTGCGATCGAACTGGCCGCTGCCGCTCGCCCGCCTCAGCAGTATCTTGACCGCATCCCGGTGCGCGATGGCACGAGCGTGTTCATCATTCCAGTTGCAAAACTCGACTACGCCGAAGCACAGGACGACTACGTCGCCTTGGCTGCGGAAGGGAAAAAGCATTTGAAACAGCAGACCATTGCAAGTCTGGAGACTGCGCTCGATCCCTCGCGTTTTCTCCGCATTCACCGCTCCTATATCGTGAATCTCGAACGTGTTGCCAAGATCGAACCGTATGGCAAGGATAGCTATGTTGCCGTCCTCCACAGCGGCGCCCGTCTGCCCGTCAGCCGCGCCGGCCACACCCGCTTGCGTCAATTCCTCGATCGCTAGCGCGAGCTGATCGGAGCTTCCGGAAACTGCTGACTGAACGAACACCTGCAATACCGCAAGTCTTGCCGGCTGTCCGCCTAGGCGCGATACTTGCCCGGTGGGACGCTCGATCCATTTCTTTGGCTCCGCTCTCGTGTCCCTAGCGGCTTTTTCTCTCGGTGCCCCGCGGGCCACACAGGCCGATGACGACGTCAAGCTCAAAGACGGCACGAAAATTACAGGTACGATCGTCGGTTTTGAAGACAACTCGTTTAAGGTGAAGACCAGCTACGGCTTCGCGCTTGTGGAAAAGGATCAGGTGGTCTCCATCATCGTCAGGCCTGCGCCAAAGCCAGCTGCAGACAAACCGGCCGGAAAACCGGCTGAAGATGCGGCTAGCAAGCCGCTTGCTGCACCACCACCCAGTAAATCAGCGCCGGCGCCGCCGGTGGTCACTGGGAAACCCTCGGGGAGTTCGGTCTCCCCTCCGCCGGCCGCCGCAGCGGCTACCCCGCCGGCCGCGGAGAGCGTGGCAGCCAAGCCGCCCGCACCCGAGTCAATTCGCGAGCAGGTGACCGGCAATAGCTACACAAACCAGACCTACCAATTTCGCATGTACAAGCCACCGGACTGGGACGTGATCGCCTCGGCGCCCGCCGTTTTGCCCGGCGCCATCACGGCCATGGGCACTCCTGACGACTCAACCTACCTGCTCATCGGACAAGAGCCCTTAGGGAGGTCTCTTGCCGCCGAAATGGAAGCCACGGAGAGCCGGCTCCGCAGCGTGATGGAGAATTTCCGTTCGGTCGGCGCCAACCAGATCACCATCTCCGGAACGACGGCTCTCGAACACCGTTTTCGTGGCAGCGTGGACCAACACGATTGGTCCGGCATGGTCGTCTTAGTCGTACGAGGCACGAAGCTTTACACCATATTCGGCATGACCCGCGCGGACAACGATCTGGTCCAGCTTCAGGAGAACGTGATCTCCCGTGCGATCTCCAGCCTCGAATTTACGAATTAGCCGTCTCGTTTTCAGCAAACCAGAAGCAGGGAGAAGGCCCGGAATCACCGACTCCCGGGCCTTCGATCCAGGCGGGCCAGGGTCTAGGCAGTCATCTGTTTGGCAGCTTTGGCACTTTTGATCTCTACGCGGCGCGGCAAGGCTGCTGCTGAAAAGGGGGCGGTGATCTCGAGCACGCCGTTTCGGTACTCGGCTGTGAGTTTGTCGGTATCGACGCCTTCCGGCATCATGACATCGCGCTCGAACGCGCCGTACATTATCTCGCTGTGGACGTAATCTGCTTCCTTGCTTTCACTGGAAAGCTTGCGTTCTCCTCGGACCGAAATGGTGTTGCCCCGCACCTCCAGGCTGACCTCCTCCGGGCTGATGCCGGGCAGAGCGATTTCGCAGCGGAACCGTTTCGCTTCCTTGTCAAGGTAGGCGTTTACCGGCGGTGTGAAGGTGGGGACAAACGACGAACCCGCTCGCTCGCGGGACGGTTCGGCTGCGGGCCAGGCCGACAGGAAACGGTTGAAGATATTGTCGAAATCGCGTCGCACGTCAAACAGCTCTTGAAAGGGGCTGCGACGAAAACTGAGATTCGCCATAACTTTCTCCTATTTGATTTCTTTGCCGCCAAGGCATTGGGCGGCAGAGGCACTGGGGCGGGCGACAGCGTCCGAGTCACTCTGAAACGGTCAAGCTACCCTGTCAAGCACACCTGGGAATTTTTTTCCGCGCGGCTAGAATTTTGTAACTTCACTGAAATGAAAGTTGGCGACTTTCATCGCCGGCACGACCATTTCGAACGATTCTTCTCCGGCGGCGCGCACCGCCGGGCCAAGCATCTGGACGTTTCCGAGCATCTCGATGACGCTCTGATTGAAGCGGAAATTGCGGATGCCGCCCGCGATGCGGCCGTTTTCGACGAGGAACGTTCCGTCGCGGGTCATGCCGGTGAGAATCTTCTGGTAAGGATCGACTTCGCGGATATACCACAGGCGCGTGACCAAAATGCCGCGCTCGGTGGTGCGGACCATCTCCTCGACGGATTCCTGGCCGCCGGAGAAGACCAGATTCATGGGCGCTTCGCCGTATTCGTTGGGCAAGAAGAAGCCGTGGCCGGTCGGCTTCGCTTTCATTTTCTTGGCGGTCGCACGGGAATAGACCAGATTCCGTACCACGCCACGATCCACGAGCAGGACCTTTTGCCGAGGCAGGCCCTCCCCGTCGTAGGTCGGGCCGCTCTGCAGTGGGTCATAGACGTCGTCCCACAAGGTGATGTTTTCGCCGAAAACTTTTTTTCCGATTCGATCGGTGAAGCACGACCGTTTGTCGAAAACAGCCGTCCCCGCGAAATCGTAGAAAAGAAATCCGACCAGATCGAGAACCGCCGCGGGCGGGAGGATCGCGGTGTAATGACCCGGCTCGATTTCCCGAGGCTCGCGCGAATCGGCCGCCTTCTGGCTGGCGGTTTCGGCAAGCTCCTCCGGGCGGATCCGAGCGATGTCGGGCGAGTTGGCCTTGGCCCAGCCGGAGGAATTCCGATCGAGCATGGTGACCGAAAACTCCGCGCGCGTCTGTTCATAGCTGGCAAACAAGCCCTCGGAATTCACCATCATGGATTGCAACTGCCCGCTCGAAAAAATTCCGGCAGCGGTCTGTTTGCGCTTTTCGGCCGTTTTGCAGACCCGCCCGATCGAGCGGGCACGGTCTTCGGCCCTGGTATCTGCCGTGGCCGAAAAGAATCGCGACACTCGCTGGTATTTCTGCTTGCCCGGCATCGGCAGCAGGTTGGGATTCTCCGGTTGATGGCGCGCCAGGCGGATCGCGGAGGCCGCCGCACGCCGGAGAGATTCGTCATCGGTTTTGTTGGTAGTCACCCGAGCGGTGCGGCCGTCGATCGCCACGCGCACGGAAATCGTGCGGATCTGCTCGGCCACGTGCTGGTGGATCGTGTTATTGGCGAATCGCGTCAACGCGTCGATCGAGATCGAGATGTCGACTTCGGTCTGGTCGGCGCTGCTGAGCGCGAGCACTCGCTCGGCGATACGCTCCGATTCGGCGGCCAGCCGTTTCCTTGTTTTTTCGCCCATTATTTTGAAAACGCCACCCCCACGCGGATGTTGCGGAAACGCGCGGGCGCTGCGCCGTGGCCGGTCCCCATGGTTTGCTGCGGCTGACCTTTGCCGCAGTTGGGCGTGCCCCAAAGAGTCCAGTGATCGCGCGAGCAGATCGCGTCGCAGCGATTCCAGAACTCCGTGGTGATGCCACTATAGCTGGGATTCTTGATCATCCGGCCGATCTTGCCGCCTTTGATTTCCCAGCCAATTTCGGTAGAGAACTGGAAGTGATAACGCTTGTCGTCAATCGACCAGGAGCGGTTCGTTTCCATAAGAATCCCGTCATCGGTGTCGGCGAGGAGATCGTCGTATTTCCAGGAACCCGGATGGATGCTGATGTTGGTCATGCGGATCATCGGCAGGCGGTTCCAGCTCTCCGCGCGGACCGTTCCGCCGGAGCGCTTTTCGCCGATCGATCGGGCCGTTTCGCGGCTGGACAGATAGCCGGTGAACAACCCGCTGGTGATGATGGGCGTCGACTGAGCGGGGACGCCTTCGTCATCGTAGGCAAATGTGCCCAGGCCGGGACCGTGCTCCAGGCGCGCATCGGCCACCACATTCACGATCTCGGAGCCATATTGGAGTTTCCGCAATTTGTCCGTGGTGAGAAAGCTCGTGCCTGCGAAATTCGCTTCCATCCCCAGGACGCGATCGAGCTCGATGGGATGGCCGATCGACTCATGGATCTGCAGACCCAGCTGCGAGCTGCCGAGAATGATCGTCTTGTGGCCCTCTGGGCACTGCGCGGCGGAATGAAGCGCCACCGACTCTTCGGCAACCCGCGGCGCATGGCCAACCAGATCGAGCGATTCGACCAGCTCATAGCCCTGGAGCGTGTGCTGGCCGCCAAAACTATTCGGGTAAGAGCGCTTCTGGATCTCGCTGCCCGCGAAGCTGGTCGCCACGATGCCGGCGCCCGATTGCATCTTGATCTGATGAATCGAAGAGCCCGTGCTCGAAACGAAAAGCTGCTCGATGCGACGAAACGACATCGAACCTTCGGCGAGCGTGACTCCCTGGACGCGGCGCATTTCCCTGTCGGCAGCGAGAAGCAGATCCATCTGCCGTTCGACCGGAATGCGGAAAGGATCCTTCAGGAAAGGATTCTGCCAACTATCCACGTAGGATGCTTCAGGCGCCAGAACCACGTTTTCCCGCTTGGCCAGCGACGAAGCTTTCGCAATCGCCACAGATTCGGCTGCGCAGGCCTGAATGCCTTCTCGGGTGAGCTCGTCGGTTGCGGCAAAGCCCCAGGCGCCGCTCGAGATGACGCGGATGCCAATACCGAGCGACTCGGATTCGGCGAGCGTGCCGACTTCCCCATTTTTTACAGAGAGGTCGCGGTGGCGAATGTCCATGACACGAACATCGGCGTAAGAAGCGCCCCGGCGCTTGGCGGTTTCAATCGCAGCGGCAGCCCAATCTTCCATCATTGACTTATTCCCAAATCCGAAGGGAATTTGGCCACAGCCAAAAACAAAAAGCTTCGGTCGAATCTACACAAGACAATCGATTCTCTCGCGCCCCGGCCGATCATGAGTTCCTGCTCGATAACCGACACATGAACGAGAACCATCTTAGGGATGCCTGGCGGTCTGTCAAGCGGTCGTGGTCGCAAAGGTCGCAAACAGATTGTTTGCCTCGCCATGCCCGGCGCGGGTCAGACCACCAAACCCCTGGCGAAGCCGGTGAGGAGATGCTGCTGGCGGGGGCTTCGGCGGAAATTGAGAGCGAAGCTACTTCGTATTCAAGCTCCTGATCTCCTGGATCAGCGCATCGATTTCTTCGGGCGTGAGCTTGCCCTCGTATTTCGGCATGTGGCCTTTGCCGTTGGTGATGACGTTGCGCAGGTCCTGGTCGGAAGCGGAGGCGACTTTTATGGAAATCAGGGAAGGCCCGCCGAAACGATGTCCTCCGGCGTTCTTGCCATGGCATTTCGCACAGTTTTTCTCATAGGCGGGGTTGGAAGTCAGACCTGTGAGAGGCCTGGAGTTTTGAGCAGAGGCTGCGGAAACTGCCAGGAGGACGGCCATCATCGCTTTCAATGTGCACCTCGCAAACGGATGGACCTAGGATCTTGGATGCCGCCAGGGGCGGAGGAGTCCACAGGTGATCTCGGTCGGCCTGGCCATGCGGATTGCTATTTCGTCTTGAAGATCGAGAGATCGACGGCAGCCGCCATGGCTTTATATCCTTCGTCGTTCGGATGTAGGTGGTCACGGATGTTGTATGCCGAGCGGATCTGTTTGGGATTGGCGGGGTCCGCGACGGCGACGTCGAAGTCGACGACGGCATCGTAGGCAGCGCTGGTGCGAATCCACTGATTTACGGCCTCGCGCATCGCTTCTCCCTGGTCGGTGGCATAGGCCGCACCCGCATAGGGTGTCAAGGTGGCGCCAAGGACCTCGATGCCGTGCAGGTGGGCACGTTCAATGATTTGTTTGTGGGCGGCGATCAAGTCCTCCGCCGTTACGGCATCGGAAGGCTCGGCGCCTGGCCGGCCACTGAGCCCAATATCGTTGATCCCTTCCAGCACGATCAGCCACTTCACGCCGGGCTGGCTCAAGACATCGCGATCAAACCGTGCCAAGGCGGAGACTCCCGCGCCGTCGTTCAACAGGCGGTTGCCCGAGATGCCTTCATTTATGATGGCGACGCGAGCGGTGGCCTCGTTTGCGGCCAGGCGCTCGGCTAGCTGGCTGGGCCAGCTGCGATTGGTGTCCGGCGTGGAGGTGGCTCCATCGGTGATGGAATCGCCGAAAGCCACGATGAGGCCTGCCTGGTGCGGCGCCTCCACGTCCACCCCTGAAATCCAGTACCACAACTCGACCGGCTTGGCATCGCTGATCGAGGCTGCGCCAGTGAAATCGCCGGGCGGAGAAATGTAGGCAGGGTGCAGTGCGGTCAAGTGCACCGTGGGCGTGGTGGCTTCTCCGGGAATGTAAATGCTCAAGACCAGATTGGCGAGCTTGGGCACGTCGAGATCGACCGGATCGCTCAGTACTTCCGCAGCCGGAGGAATCGTGAACGATGGCTTGCCGCTAAACGTGAGCGGTCGGTCGGAACCGGGGACGATCGCAGACTCCCTGTCGCGCAGCGCGATATGGGTCGCGCCCACCCTAAGAGCACTGGTCCCGAAGGCGTTGGAAAGCCGGACGCGGACGCGGCGGCCGCCAATGCTGGTACGGACAATCATGCGGACAGTCTGGTTATGGATGGTCGGCGGTGCGGGAAACGGAGGCGGATTCGTCTGGCCGGGCTGCGGAGTGATGGCCAAGCGCGGAAACACAAACCGGGGAGATTGGGGCGACGCGGCCCAGGTGGCGACCCAGTGATCCTGGGCGCTAGAGTTTTGAAACGGCCCGAGAAGAACCGGTGCTGCGAGGATCAGCAAACGAATTTGTTTTCTCATCAGGGCGCTCGTCGGTGGGGTGAAAAACGGCACGCATGGTAGCTCTCGAAACGGCTGCCAAGCAAGTGGAAGGCAGTTCCACAGCGAACGAGACCGATGGGGTTGCAGAGCCATTCCAGTCGAGTAACATGGTTTGGTGAGGGGCGGTGCTCCTCTGAGGGCCATGTCATGCGTCGAGTCGAACAGCTTTCAACCGAACAGGAGAGGTTCCGCGGGGAAATCGAAGAAGTTGTCAGCGGCAAACATTCCGACCCGTTTCATTTTCTGGGACCGCATTGGATAGAGCACCAAGGCCAGCCGATGCTGGCAATCCGGGCACTTCGTCCGGGCTCGACCGGGCTTGAGGTTCTATGGGGCCACAAGGGGGAAGCGCACGGCGCAACCCGAATCCATAGGGAGGGCCTATTTGAGGCGCTGCTTTCGCCCGCCGCCATCGCTTCCCGGCCCGAGCAGGCCATCGAGCCGGGGGCGTATCGCTTGCGATTTCATTTTGCCAAGGGGGGCCGGCTTGAAACTCACGATGCCTACGGGTTCCCGCCGGTGCTCAGTGACTACGACCTCTACCTGATCGGCGAAGGCACTCATTTCGAGAACTACAAAAAGCTCGGCGCGCACGTTCGGGAAATCGCCGGCGTGCGAGGCGTGCATTTCGGAGTTTGGGCGCCCAATGCGAGGCGGGTGAGCGTGGTGGGCGATTTTAATCTGTGGGATGGGCGCACGCACGCCATGCGCAGCCGCGGTTTGACGGGAATCTGGGAGATTTTCCTGCCGGGACTCGACGAAGGCACGCTCTACAAATTCGAGGTTCTTTCGCGGGTGGGAGACCACCTCGGGTTGAAGTCCGATCCCTACGGATTTCGAGCGGAGATGAGGCCCCAGAGCGCGTCGGTGGTTTGGACGATCGACAACTATCAGTGGAACGACTCCGCTTGGCTCGCGGCGCGGGCGACCCGTGACTGGCTGCACGCTCCGATGTCCATCTATGAAGTGCACGCGGGATCGTGGCGGCGCACGCCGGACGGCCGCTGGCTTGGCTATCGCGCGCTGGCCGATCAACTGGTTCCCTACGTGAAAGAACTGGGCTATACGCACATCGAGCTGATGCCGGTCATGGAGCACCCGCTCGATGCCTCCTGGGGATATCAGACGATCGGCTATTACGCGGTCACCAGCCGCTATGGAACGCCCGCGGATTTCATGTACTTCGTCGACCGGTGCCACCAGGAAGCGATCGGGGTCCTTTTGGACTGGACCCCCGCGCATTTCCCGCGCGACGCGCACGGGCTGGCCTTCTTCGACGGCACGCACCTTTACGAGCACGAGGACTGGCGGCGCGGGGCGCATCCCGATTGGGGCACGCTGGTCTTCAATTACGGCCGCAATGAGGTGCAGAATTTTCTGCTGTCGAACGCGCTTTTCTGGATCGAGAAGTATCACCTGGATGGGTTGCGCGTGGATGCGGTCGCCTCCATGCTCTATTTGGATTATTCGCGGAAAGAAGGAGAGTGGATTCCCAACATCTACGGCGGGCGCGAAAATCTGGAGGCCATCGCATTTTTGCGGCGGCTGAGCGAAGTGCTGCACACGCGCCAGCCGGGCGCGCTGATGATTGCGGAGGAATCGACATCGTGGCCCGCCGTGTCCCGCCCGACCTATATCGGTGGGCTCGGTTTCGATCTGAAATGGAACATGGGATGGATGAACGACACCCTGCGATACATGGCGCACGATCCCATTCACCGGCAGTATCACCACAACGAGCTGAGCTTCTCGATGCTCTACGCGTTCCATGAAAATTTCGTTTTGCCGATCTCGCACGATGAAGTGGTTCATGGCAAGCGGGCCATGCTCGAGAAGATGCCCGGAAACGATTGGCAGAAATTCGCCAACGTGAGGCTGTTCCTCGCTTACATGCACGCCCATCCGGGCAAAAAACTGCTGTTTATGGGCACCGAGCTGGCGCAGCGCGACGAATTTTGGGAGGAAGGCGCCGTCCGCTGGGATCTAGAGAACTCTCCCCTGCACAAGGGCATCCAGAAACTCACCGGCGACCTCAACCGGCTGCATGCGCGGGAGCCAGCCCTGCATGAAGTCGACTTCGAATGGGCCGGATTCGAGTGGCTGGATGTGAATGACGCGGCCGAGAGCGTGCTTTCCTTCCTGCGGCGCGCCAAGAATCGAGAGGATTTCATCGTGGCGGTGTGCAATTTTACTCCGGTGATCCGCGACGGTTATCGCCTAGGCGTGCCGAGGCTCGGGTATTACCGCGAGATCTTGAACACCGACTCGAGGTATTACCAAGGCAGCGATGTGGGGAACGACGGCGGCGTCTCTGCGGAGCCGATTCCGTGGAATGACCGGCCTTATTCGATCCGCTTGCGCCTGCCGCCGCTGGCGGTCCTCTACTTTAAACCCCAGTGAGGCGCACCGCACAGGGGGCTAGGCTTCGGCGAGAGCCAGTTCGTTGGGCTCTTCGAGCGAGGCTGAGGGCCAGCTCTTCAGTTCCTCCCGGCAGTGCTTCAGAAAACACTGGATGTTGCGCTGGTTGTCTTCATACGGCATGCCGCCGAAGTAGAAATTGGGCATGATGCCCTGCATGTCGGTGAGCGCCTTCATTTTCTCGAATTTTTCAAGGACCTGCTGGGGAGTGCCCCACGGCATCAGGGCGATGTAATCCTCGACGGCTTTGTCTTCGCCGATGGAATTGAGCTGTCGGCTCATCTCGGCGTAGCGCTCATAGCCCCTGGTGGTTTCAAAATGCCTCCCGAACATCTCGTAATGAAGCAACGCTGCACGATAGTTCGCGGCGAGATAGCGGCGCGCCAACTCCGCGGCGCGATCGGCGCTTTCATCCACGAAGCAAAAGCCCGAACAGAACGGCTTGGGGGCCGGAGTTTGGGGATGAAATTCGGCCCAGAGTCTGTGATAGGTGTCCAGATCCGCCTTGACCTGATCCCAAGGCTTTTGAAGAATCACGAGCAAGCCCAAACCGAGCTTGGCGACCACGGGAACAGAGTCCTTCGACGCCGCGGCCGCAAATTTCCGGCCGACGAAGGATTTAAACGGGCGCGGGCGGATTTCGCGGCGCGGCTGTTTCACCGTCGACCCACCCTCCATGAAGCCGGTCTCAAGAGCATCGAGCACCAGTTGCGTGTATTCATCGAAACGCTCTCGGCCCTTATTTTGATCGATGCGAAGACCTTCAAATTCGCGGCGGGCCAGGCCCCGGCCGACGCCCAAGATGTAACGTCCGCCGGAGACATGATCGAGCAGAGAGATTTGCTCGGCCAGGCGTATCGGATCATGCCAAGGCACCACGACCACCATGGATCCGAGCCTGATGCGCTTGGTCTTGCCGGCCAGATAGGAGAGCAGCTGGCAGACATCGGGGCTGATCGAGTAGTTGTCGAAATGATGTTCGGTGGCCCAGATCGAATCAAAGCCCCACGACTCGGCCCTCTCGCAGTTGCCGAGCTCCTCGCGCATGAACTGGCGGTCGGAATAGCTCGCCAAGTGCTGGAACCCCGACCCGTAGCCTACGTGCATAACCGGTGCCTCCCTGTGGCCTCACCTGTCTTCGCTCGAGCGAGGAAACTATAACAGATTGGCATTCCAATTACGTGGGGACGAGCCGACGCCGTGTAATACAATCGCTTGTTCGCTCGGGCGAAACACGGGAATTCCAAGCATGCCGAAACACTTTGTGGCGGTGGTGGGAGGGGCGATCTCTGGGTCCGCGGCTGCGGAAATTCTCGCAGACCATGGAATCGAGGTTGTGGTTTTCGAGCAAAACAAGCGCCCCTACGGAAAAATCGAGGATGGATTGCCGCGATGGCACGTCGAGCAGCGAAAGCAGGAGTACGCCCGAATTGACGCACGGCTCAGGAAGCCCGGGGTGCATTTTGTGCCTTCAACCAAGCTCGGGCGCGACATCGAATTCGAGGATCTCTGCAAGAATTGGGGATTTTCGGCGGTGATTTTGGCGAACGGGGCCTGGCGGGACCGGGATCTCGGTGTACCGGACGCCGAGAAATTTGTCGACAAGGGGCTGGTTTACCAAAACCCGTTCATTTACTGGTACAACCACAAGAACCAGAAGGATTATCTAGGGCCGAGATACGAGGTGCCGGACGGCGCTTTGGTCGTTGGCGGGGGACTGGCGTCGATTGACGTGGTCAAGGTGCTGCAGCTTGAGAATTACGAGCGGGCTCTGAAGGCCCGCGGCATTGCGGCCAGCATGCACGAGCTGGAGAAAGGCATTCCCGCGGTGTGCAAGGCTTGCGGAATTGACCCGCACAGCCTGGGTGTCGAGGGATGCCTGCTGATCTATCGCAGGCGAGAGCAGGACATGCCGCTGGCACAGCCGCCAGAGAATCCGACGCCCGAGCAGGTGGCGAAAACCGAGCAAGTGCGGCAGAAGATGTTGAAGCTTGCGCGAGACAAATACCTGTTCCGGTTTCAAGATCGCCGAATCGCCACCGGACTCATCGTGGAGAATGGGCGAGTTGCGGGGTTGCGAGTTGCCGAAGCCAAGGTCGAAGGCCGAAGCGCACAACCGATTCCCGGCACCGAACACGAGATTCGGGCTCCGCTGGTCATTTCCTCGATCGGGTCGGTGCCGGAAGTTTTGCCGGGCGTTCGAACCAAGGGCGAATACTACACGTTTACCGACGAGGACTTTCCCCGCTACACCGGACACCACCGCGTCTTTGGCGTGGGAAATGTGGTGACCGGGCAGGGCAACATTCGAGTCTCGTTGCTGCACAGCCAAAAGGTGACCAAGCACCTGGTCGAGAATTATTTGAATCGCTTGAACCCCGATGACAGCCCGATCGGCCAGACGGGCGAGGCCAAAGGTGCCGGTCAAGCGCAAGCGGTCCTGGAGAAGGTGGAGACCCTGCCGGCGCTCTCGCCCGGCCAAGTGGAGCAAATCGAACGGCGCATTCGAGAATGGCAGGAACGTGCCGGCTACGGCGGTGACTATCAATCCTGGATCTCGAAGGTAACTCCACCGGATCTCGAATAGCGCTGGGCGCTCAATCGATGGCGGTCACTGCCGCGGGGCTTGCTGCATCATTTGCATGGGGTTAAAGGGCTCCGGCACGCCCACTATCTTGTCCTTGACATCGGTCCTGACTCTGAGGAGCACCATCGTTGAATCGTTGCCCTGATACTTCACGACGCCAAGCGGCGCCACTTTCTTGCTGATCCATGTGTCGCCGGACCCATCCTTCATCCGGTAGTGTTCGCAGCTGAACGTTCCGGCCGGAACCGTGAGGGTTTGGCTGCCCAAGTCTTCAGCCACGCTCGAGAAATCGGATGGAAGACTAAGATTTGAACTGTTCATATGAGTCGCCATCTGCCCGCTCATTTCCATCGGGGGACGGCCGGGCATCTGCATGATGGTGCGCGAAACGACCGTCGTATCGCCGGGAACCATCAGCATCTTCACAATCATGTCACCGCCCATGGCATTGGAGGTCCATTCCATCCAGTAGCCGTCTTTGCCATCGACCGACTCCTTGCCGACGACCGCGAATTCGATGTTGCTCTTGCGCCCATCCGCGGAGGTCATTTCATACGCGGCGCCCGAGCCGACCACAGGATTAAACACTCCGCGCGGCATGGTCGAACGCATGGGGATGCCCGTCTGGCCGCTGGCAGCAGAAATCGCAAGCAGACACGCGACGGCGAGCCCGAGATTTTTTGTGGTTTTCATAATTCCCCGTTTGTCAATCGGTCTTGCGCGCCGATGTTAGGCCAAAAATCCGAAGTAGTCCAGCAGCGCGCAAATGTGCGATCACTCGTCGAGTTGGCGATAGCTGATCAGCTGGACTTGGCCCTCCTGCACAGCGCGGCTGACTTGGGGTGACACGAGAGCTTGCATTTCCGTTTCCCGCTGGCGCTGGAGGCGAGAGCCGACCTTCTCGAGTTCGGAGTCCCAGACGCCCGGGTGCAACATGATTTCAGTCGAACCTTCCGACAGAGTCTCGATCAGGTGGGCCAAGGCGGATCGGTCCAAGCGGCCTGTGGCCACCAGGCCAAGAAAATGATCCGGCCAGCGAAGGCCGTATCTTTTCGCGATCGACTGGAACTGCGACCGGACCAAGCGCACCGCGCAGGAGGCGGCGAAATCCAGGATCCGTCCCGGTACGTCCGGGCGGGTGCTTTGCCAAGAATCGCGGAGATCCTCGACCGGATTGCGGATCTTGGAAATCCCGCAATCCCGGGCAACGCGCCCGACCACATTCATCACGCGAGGGTGACAATGCGTGTGCTTGTGCGTGTCGACGTGGGTCGGCTCGATGCCCGCCGAACGGATTTTTGCAATTTGGGCGCGCAGCTCCGTTTCCATATCGTCGGTGCGCAGGTTTCCCGACGTGACGCTCGCGACCAGCGCGGCCAGCGAATCCGGCAGAGATCCGTCCGGGCCGGCGAGCGAGGGGATCGTTTCGCGAGGGGCGACGCTCGTGCCGCCCGACAACACCAAGTGGCAGCCAACTCCCAACTTTGGATGAGCTTTTGCGAGTTCGATGGCGTCGTCGAAGGCCGGCCCATTGGCCATGAGCGTCGCGCTGGTTAGAATCCCGTCTCGATGGGCACGAATAATGCCCTCGTTAACGCCGCGCGTCAAGCCAAAATCATCTGCGTTCAGGATGATTTGCTTCATCGGTTGGGGGAATTGGCCATAAACAAAAAAATCTTACCACGAGCGAATTCCGCGCAAGCAATTCGCGCGCCAATTTGCTCCCCATGGGCGAGGATTGTGAACGGGATGTGACAGTTTTCAACATTTTTGTTGAAAACTGTGTGGAAAAAGCGTGTTTGTGAATTGAAAAGCCCCATCAATACGGGGCTTACTCCTGTTTGCACAGATTCTGGTGCAGAGATTTTCGGAAGAAAAGAAAGCGGGGGAGCGCGAAAAAATTCCTTGGAAAGAGCGATTAGTACCAGTGAGGAGGCGGGACCAGTTTGATGTCGATCGATTCTTGTTCCCGCTCGACGTCGTACCACTGGCCGTAGGTGTGCCAGCCCGGGGCGATAACCTGAATCAAAATCTTGCCTTGCGGAATTTCCGGTACTTTCACCGAGCCGTCGTGGTTCGTTTTGAAATTCATTTCCGCAAGCTTGTCATGATGCATAAAACCGCCCGCTGTATAAAAACGCACATAGACGCTGGCATTCGCGACGGGCTTGTCCTTATCGGTTGAGACGTGGATCCTGAGCTTGGTCATGGCCGGCCCGACGGACTTGTCGTCCTTCTTGTCCTGGTCGGTTGAGCCTTGCCGGTTCTGCGTGTCGGGCGGAGGAGGATTGTTTTGAGCGAAGCTCAACTCGGCGCACAGCAGCGCCGTCCACAGAAGGATTCCCCAACGAAGCGTCCCTGGAGGGAAACCGCGCTGGATCGGAGCGCTCATACTCTCCCCGTGCCAACCCTTGTACAGCAACTCGCGGTGTTACTCAAGCCTGGGCCCATCGGCCACTCAAACGGACCCGGAGAGCCAGTTGAGATATCTCCGGGAACCTCGCTCGATGGGCAAGGCGATGATCTCGGGCACTTGGTAGCTGTGCAGGCGCCGCACCTCCCGCTCGATCACCCTAAAACGCCGGCGCGACGTCTTCAGGAGGATCAGGAACTCTCTCGCTGACTCCACCCGACCTTTCCAACGATAGATCGACCGCACGGGGGCTGGGAAGATATTCACGCACGCCGCAAGTCTGGACTCGACCAGCGCCCGTCCGATCTTGCGAGCCTCTCGAGCGGACCCGCAGGTGATCAACACCACGATTTTGTTCGTCATCGGAGCACCGTGATTTCGCCTCGATCGCGGCCCTCGGATTTCCCGACAGCCGTGCTCGCGCGGCACGATACAATATCCGGCCGTGAGAGACCAAGCGATTCACTTCGGCACGTCCGGTTGGCGCGGCATCATCGCCCAGGATTTTACATTTTCTGGCGTGCGGCGCGCGGCGGCCGCCATTGCCGGGCACGTGCTAGCGAAAAAAAAATCCGCTCGGCTGATCGTCGGATACGATATGCGGTTTTTTTCACCGGAATTCGCTCGGGCCGCAGCGGAGGTGCTGCGGTCAACGGGCTGCGGCGTGCTCCTGTGCGGCGAGCCTACCCCCACCCCTGCGATTGCACACGCGATCGTTCAGGCGAAGCTCGACGGAGGCGTGAACATCACGGCCAGCCACAACTCGGCCCGCTACAACGGTCTGAAATTTTCTGGTCCGGATGGTGGACCGGCGCTGCCGGAAATCACGCGGGACATTGAGCGCCGGGCAGCCGCGCTTGCTGACCGAGCCCGCCCGGCGCAGAAGATCGAAAACAATTTCGAGGGCATCGAGCCGCGTCAGCCCTATTTCGAGCAGTTGCGCAGACTGGTGCGCTTCGATGTGCTGGGTCGGTCCAAGGTCAACTTCGTCTGCGACGCCCTGCACGGCTGCGGCGCAGGCTGGCTCGACCGCCTGCTTGCGGCCTACCGCGTGACCGTCACGTCCATTCGCGCCAACCGCGACGTCCTGTTCGAAGGAACGGGCCCGGATCCCTCGGAGGAAAATCTGGCGCCGCTAGGGCGCGCGGTGACCGAGCGGGGCGCGCTGGCGGGCTTGGCAACTGATGGAGATGCCGACCGCTTCGGAATCGTCGATCGCGACGGCTCCTTCGTTTCGCCCAACCACATTCTCGGACTGCTGTTCGATTACCTGCTCGAGACTCGTGGCGAAAAGCTCGGGGCTTCGCGCAGCGTGGCCACCACGCACCTGCTCGACAGCGTTGCCCGACTGCACGGCGTCCCGCTCTACGAGACCCCGGTCGGTTTCAAATACGTGGGACCTTTGCTGCGCGCCGGCAAAATTGCAGTGGGAGGCGAGGAAAGTGCCGGCCTGACCATCCGGGGACATGTTCCCGAAAAAGACGGAATTCTGGCCTGCCTGCTTGTGGCGGAGATGATTGCCGCCCGAGCGGCCACGCTTTCCGAACAGTTGCGCGACCTTTTCCGCCGCGTGGGACGCGAATTTTGGCCGCTGCGGGTGAATCTCGACGTGCCTCCGGACGTCCAACGGAGACTCGCCGAGCGGCTGCGAGGCGATTTCCAGGGGTTTGCCGGACGCCGGGTTGCGCACATCGACCGCACAGACGGATTGAAATTGACTCTGGATGATGATACATGGCTGTTAATGCGTCGGTCGGGGACCGAGCCGGTGGTAAGGATTTACACTGAAGCGGCGACGCTGACTCAATCGCAAAAACTGGCCGGGGAGGCGCGCAAGTGGATCTTCGAGTGAACGGGCAAGCGCAGAAAACTACCACTTTCGTCGAGCAGATGCGCGAATTCCTCCGCCGGAACATGAGCATTCTGCTCGTGGCGGGGCTTCTGCTGCTGGTGGTTCAGGATATCTTCGGCACCCACGGCGTGCTGGCGATGCGGCGTGCGCAAAAGGAAGCCGCCAAAGTCAAACAGGAAATCCAGCAGATCGATACCCAGAACCGGCAACTGGAGGACAGCGTCAAGTCGCTCAAGTCGGACCCGGAAACCATCGAGCGCATCGCGCGCGAAGAAATGGGTCTTGCACGACCTGGCGAATACATCTTCAAGATTGCGCCCAAGCCCGGCGAAGTCTCGTCACCTGCCGATCGCACGACCAAACCGTAGCCCTGCGCTGGAGATCCCGCCAGAGGACGGAGGGATCTCCCCTCGTCGCCGTTTCCAACCTAGCCTCGCTCGGGCGATCAACACCATGGCCGAGGTGACGATGAGCAGGCCGAGCGTGGATACGCCGATTCCTTCCGAAGCTCTGGGCAGCATCGAGAACCGACCGTAGACGAATTCCATGTGTAGCCAATAGACCAGCAGAGACGCTTGCCCCAGCTGGACGAGCGGGCTGAAGCCAGCCCGACCGAGCCCCCAGCGGCACCACACATAGCCGATCCAGACCAGCAGCAGACAAATTCCCGCGCGCGCGAGGAAGAAATTAGGGCTGGTGTGCCAGTAGTCGTAGACCGTGTAAAGGCGCAGTGGAATTTTGTCCAGCCACACCGAGAGAAAATAGAGACCCGTTCCCAAAAGGGCCAACAGTGCGGTCGTCTTGGAGGCGTTTCGTAAGGACCAATCGCTGGTTAAAACCAGACCGACGGCCAGGCCCGCGAAGGCGAATGCGGCCCATGGAAAAACCGGGAAAAGCCAGGGCTGCGGTGAGTTGCAGTTGTGCACGCCGTTGATATAAGACTCGAGAAACCAGGGGAGCCAGCGCGGGCGCCAGGTGGTCCAAAGCGGGGGAGACGCGCAGGCGATGGCCAGGGCGATCGAGGCCGCGAGACTTGCTCGGAGCCAGCGGCGCAATGGAAGTCTCAGAAACAAGCCCATGAACAACAGCGAAAGCCCAATCAGATTCAGCACGTCCACCCGAAGGAGGTCGGTCTTGGGCGCTCCGGGCAGCCCCAGTATGTATTCCTGGATGCGGAACAGCAGCCCGAGACCGAAAATCTCCGCACCGCGACGAATGATCCGAGTGGCGACATCGCCATCCCCGGTGCCTCTCTTCCGCATCTGGTCGCTCGCCAAGGCGCAGGAAATGCCAGAGAGAAATATGAACAGCGGCGCGGGAATGGTTCCGCTGAACTGCGACAGGCCGAAGAAGGAGCCGTGTCGCGCCGAGCCGCCGAGCCACGCGTCATAACAATGAACCTCGAACATGCCCAAGCAGGCGAGCCCGCGCAGCCAATCCAAATAGTCGAGGCGTTGTTTGCTTCGATCCGCCATCGTCGCGTCTCCCAGAATCGTTGAGCGGGAAAGACAAATCAAGTTCTCTTATCAAACGAGCTAGAATTACCAGGAATGACGGCGAGTACCCGATGGAGGATGAGTTTCCCGGTTGCGGCGATCGTGTGGGCCGCCATCGTCGCGATGGCCGGCCTCGACGGAACCAGGATGAGACTGGGAGGCCGACGCTTCGCCGTGGGGTTGGGAGTAGCCGCAGTTCTTTTCGCCTTCGAGTGGTTTCTGGCTGCGCCGGGTGTCCGGGAAACCGTCGAGAGGACGCTCGGAAGGCGCGGCGCACTTCTTTCGCCGCTCGTGCCGCTCGCGGCGGTGCTCGTGTATTCATTCGGCGTCACTGGCAGACCGCTGCTGGGCATCACCGGCGCAGCCTATGGGGTCGCTCCTGCGCTCTTGCTGGCCGGCTCGACTGGGAAGCCGCCCGGAGTGTGGGAGGACTACGCGGCCGCGGTCGTGCTGTGGGCTCCCATTCAGTTTCACTGGATGTACAGGCTGTTTCCGTTTCCGCCGCCGCTGACCCACACGCTCGCGATCCTGATGGCGCTCGGCACGGGGGCGGCGGGGTTCGTGCTGGTGCGTCGCCTCGAAGGGCTGGGTTATGCGGTCGAGTGGCGCAGCGGATTTGGGTGGAGTTTCGCGTCGAACTTCGTGGTGTACGCAATCATCGCCATTTTCCTGGGGATAAAGATCGGCTTTCTGACCTTTGCGCCTTCACTTCATCACGGCGTTTCGCTCCCGATCGCGGCGCTGGGGATCCTGCTTTTCACGGCCTGGCCAGAGGAATTCCTGTTTCGCGGAATCCTGCAGAATTTATTGGCGCGCACCTTCCGCAGCGACTGGGCGGGACTGGCCGTGGCGTCGGTGATCTTCGGCCTATCGCATCTTCACCACGCGCCCTATCCGAACTGGAAATACGTGCTGCTGGCTACGATTGCGGGGCTGTTCTACGGCCGCGCCTGGATGAAGACTCGTTCGCTGGTACCGGGCGTGCTGGTGCATGCCGCCGTGGATATTTCCTGGCACGTTCTGTTTCGCTAGGATTACCGAACCACACCGGCCGTGGGACTGGAGGCCGTAGCGTAGAGTTTCTTCTCGATCCGGCCGGCCAGAAAAGCCTTGCGCCCTGCCTCGACCGCCGCCCGCATGGCCTCGGCCATGAGCACGGCGTCTTGCGCGCCCGCTATCGCCGTGTTCATGAGCACGCCGTCGGCGCCCAGCTCCATGGCGATGGTTGCATCCGACGCCGTTCCGACGCCGGCATCGACGATCAGGGGGACTTCGCTGATGCGCTCGCGCAGAATTCGCAAGTTCGCGAGGTTTTGGATTCCCAAGCCCGACCCGATGGGTGCTGCGAGCGGCATCACGGCCGAGGCGCCCGAATCAATCAATTTGCGCGCGACAACTAGGTCGTCATTGGTATACGGCAGGACGATGAAGCCTTCCCTGACCAACGTCTTGGTTGCTTGGATCAGCTGCTCGGTGTCGGGAAACAGAGTCCGTTCATCCCCGATGACCTCCAGTTTGATCCACTCCGACAGACCTGCCTCGCGGGCCAGATGCGCCGTGCGCACCGCTTCGTCGGCCGAATAGCAGCCGGCCGTGTTCGGGAGGATCAGAAACTTCTTGCGGTCGATGTAATCGAGCATCGACTCCTTCGACCGATCCTGGAGGTTCACGCGCCGGACAGCTACGGTCACGACATCCGCGCCGGAAGCGCGATGAGCGCGCGCCATTTCCTCAAAGCTGCGATACTTTCCCGTGCCGACGATGAGGCGCGACCCGAAGGTGCGCCCGGCGATCACCAGGTGGTCTGTCATGGACGATCTCCGCGTCTATTGTAGCAGCGCCCGAGAGGATTTAGCCGATCCGATGGGGATGCGGCTCCTCGAGATCGGCGTAAAGGCGAGCGATCACATCGGCGTAGCGCTGCTCGACGATCCGCCGCTTCAGTTTCAGCGTGTAGGTGATTTCATCGTTCTGGTAGGAGAAATCCTGCTCGAGCAAGGCGAACCGCTTGGGCTTTTCGTAGGGGGCGAGCGACGCGGTGAGCCGCTCGATCTCCCTCGACAGCAGATCGCGCACCCAGGAGTCCCCTACCCAGTGCCCCGAAAATTCCCGGCCCGCTTGGCGCCCGGCGGTTTCTAGGCCGGCAAGGTTTGGCACGATCAGCACGGACACAAATTTTCTCTTGTCGCCCACGACCATCGCGTTGGAGATGAAGAGAGAAGTTTTCAGAAGATTTTCGATCGGCGCAGGCGCAACAAATTTGCCGCCGGTGGTCTTCAGCAGCTCTTTCTTGCGATCGGTGATGATGAGGTAGCCGTCTTCATCCAAACGGCCGATATCGCCGGTCGCAAACCATCCGTCCGCCGTAAGCACCTCGCGCGTCTGGTCGGCCTTGTGGTAGTAGCCCTGCATCACGCACGGCCCTCTGACTAAGATCTCGCCGTCAGCGGCGATGCGCACCTCGACGTCTTCGATGGGACGCCCGACCGTGCCGACTTTGTTCGCCTTCGGTGAGTTGAAGCTGACCACGGGCGAAGTCTCTGTCAAGCCATAGCCTTGATACACCGGCAACCCAACAGACCAGAAGAACTCGGCGAGTTCGGGAGCCAGCGGCGCACCGCCCGAACTGAAGCGGCGGATTCTGCCCCCCAACCCCTGGCGAATCTTGGAGTAAACGACCAGATCGGCAATCTTCCATTTGAGGCGCAATCGGGCCGAGGCCGGCTTGCCGTACGCACGCCAAGGCACGCTTTCTTCGGCGACTCGAATGGCCGCCTCGAAGATTTGGCGCTTCGGTCCGGTCTCCTGGCGGCCTTTCTCGATGATACTGGCATAGATTTTTTCGAAAAAACGCGGCACAGCCGCGACCATGGTGGGTTTGACCTCGACGAGCGCCTGCGCCGCAGTCTCCATCTGCTCGACATAGGCAATGGGAACGCCGCGAAACAAGTAAGCGTAGTCGATGGTGCGCTCATAGACATGCGCCAGCGGCAAAAGGGAGAGTGCCAGGTCCGACGGTGACAGTTCGTAATCGCCGCTGAAGCCAAATGCGTTCGAAGTGAGGTTCGCGTGAGTGAGCATTACGCCCTTGGGCTCACCTGTGGTTCCTGAAGTGTAGATGATCGTCGCGAGCGTGTCGGGCCTGACCGCTCCGGCGCGCTCGCGATAGCAGGCGACAGCCGCATCAGCC
>JASHRC010000146.1 GCA_030037525.1 Candidatus Acidiferrales bacterium
CCGCAGTTTTACTTTCGCACGACCGATGTGACCGGGGACGTGAAGCTGCCGCAGGGAGTGGAGATGGTGATGCCGGGAGACAACGTTTCGGCCGAGATCGCCCTGATCACGCCGGTGGCGCTCGAGAAAGGGCTGCGCTTTGCGATTCGCGAAGGCGGCCACACCGTGGGCGCCGGCGCCGTCAGCGAGATCCTCGAGTAGATCATGCCCAACGGAGAAAAGATTCGGATTCGTTTGAAGGCCTACGATCACCGCATCCTGGACCAGTCCACCAAGGAGATTGTGGACACGGCCAAGCGCACTGGCGCCGATGTGGCCGGACCGATTCCGCTGCCGACGGTGATCAATCGCTGGACCGTGCTGCGGTCGCCGCATGTCGACAAGAAGTCGCGCGAACAGTTCGAAATGCGCACGCACAAGCGGCTGATCGACATTCTCGAGCCGACGCCGGATACGGTCGACGCCCTGATGAAGCTCGACCTGCCGCCAGGTGTGGATGTGGAAATCAAGGCTTTCGGGCGCGAGCACGCCGCGAAATAGGGAAGAGGAGAAATGGGAGTCAACGGCATACTGGGAATCAAGCTGGGAATGACCCAGATCTTTGCCGAGGACGGCACGGCCGTGCCCTGCACGGTGCTGCAGGCGGGCCCTTGCGTGGTGGTCGACCGCCGTACCAAAGACAAAGACGGATATGATGCCGTGCAGCTCGGCTTGGTCGAATTCATCAAACCGCAGCGGATCAGCAAAGCGCTCACCGGGCACTTCCAGAAGGCGGGCGTTGCGCCGATGCGCTGCTTGGGCGAGGTGCGACTGGAAGACGCAGCCGACGAAACCAAGGCTGGCGACCGCGTTTTGGTCGATCGGTTCAAAGTCGGCGAGTACGTGGACGTCAGCGGCGTGAGCAAGGGCAAAGGCTTTCAGGGCGGCGTGAAGCGCTGGCATTATCGGGGCGGTGACAACACGCACGGCTCCATGTTTCACCGCGCGCCGGGCGGCATCGGCGCCAGTTCCTTCCCCTCGCGCGTGTGGCCGGGGCAACATTTCCCCGGGCATATGGGCAACCAGCGCAAGACCTCGAAGAACCTGCGCGTGGTGAAGATCGACACGGAAGAAAATTTGCTGCTGGTGCGGGGCGCCGTGCCGGGGCCGGCCGGCGGCTATATTGTGATTCGCAAGGCCAGCTCGGCGCGGTAAGGCGGGGAAAATGCCTGTCGTGGACGTGAAAAACCTGGATGGCAAGAAAGTCGGCACCATCGAGCTGGCCGATGAAGTGTTTGCCGCCACGGTGAATCAGAATCTGCTGCACGAAGCCGTGCGGCATCACCTGGCCGCCGAGCGCGCCGGAACGCACAAGACCAAGGAGAAGAGCGAAGTGAGCGGCTCGGGTCGCAAGCTTTGGCGGCAGAAGGGAACGGGCCGGGCGCGCGTCGGTTCGATCCGCTCCCCGCTCTGGCGTCATGGCGGCACCGTTCACGGTCCGGTTCCGCGCAGCTACGGCTATGCGCTGCCAAAGAAGATGATTCTGGGCGCCCTGCGCTCGGCACTATCGATCAAGCTGGCCGAAGCGAAGCTGACGGTGGTCGACGGCTGGACACTTGAGTCGCACAAGACCAAAGCGTTTCGTCGGACGCTTGCGAAGCTCGAGCGGAGCCCGCGAACGATTCTGCTGGTCGAAAATGGCAACAACATGAATCTCGAGCGCGCCAGCCGCAATTTGCAGGGGGTAAACCTGGTGGCGCCCGCCGCGCTCAGGCCGTACGACCTGATGCGGCACGACCACCTCATGCTTTCGCGCGAAGCGGCTCTGAAATTGAGCCGCGCGCTGTCGGTCACCAAGACCGACGACCAAGCGCCTGCGGCCGAGGCCTCCGCGAAACCGGCGTCGAAGGCGAAAAGGGCGGCAGAGAAGCCAAAGGCCAAGGCGAAAAAGGATTAGTCGATGGCGAGCAAGCTCTACGATGTGATTCGGCGACCGATCATCACCGAGAAAGGTCTGGCGGTGAAGGAGCTGCAGCACACCGTGGTATTCCAAGTGGCACCGGACGCTACGAAGACCGAAATCAAGGAAGCGGTCGAGCGAATTTTCAAGGTGAAAGTCGATCAGGTGCGGACGGCCATTTATCACGGCAAGCTCCGCCGGCGGGGGCGGCTCGAGGGCTTTCGGAGCGACTGGAAGAAGGCCTATGTCAAGCTGGCTCCCGGCGAAAAAATGATCGAGTACGCTGAGAATCTGTAGCTCGGATCGAGGCAACCATGGCGCTAAAAACGTTCAAACCATACACCCCGGCACGGCGGTTCCTGACCATGCTGGATAAGAGCGAGATCACCAAGGAAACACCGGAAAAATCGCTAGCCGAACCGAAGCAGCGCAGCGGCGGCCGCAACGCGCATGGCGAAGTGACTATCTGGCACCGGGGCGGAGGGCACCCGCGCAAGTACCGCATCATCGATTTCCGCCGCGACAAGATCGGAATCCCGGCGAAGGTTGCGGCGATCGAATACGATCCGAATCGCTCGTCGCGAATCGCGCTGCTCAATTACGCTGACGGCGAGAAGCGCTACATCCTGCATCCGGTCGGCCTGGAGGTGGGCATGACCGTTCAGAACGGCGAAGGCGCGGACATCCTGCCCGGCAACGCCCTGACCATCCGGCACATTCCGCCCGGGACGATGGTTCACAACCTGGAGCTCGCGCCCGGCAAAGGAGGGCAGATTGTGCGCGCCGCCGGAGGCGCGGCGCAGCTACTGAGCAAGGAAGGCGATGTGGCGCTGGTCAAGCTGCCTTCTGGCGAAGTGAGGAAGTTCAGTGTGGATTGTATGGCCACCGTCGGACAGCTCGGCAACCTGGACCATGAGAACGTGAGCTATGGGAAAGCCGGCCGCACGCGCTGGCATGGGCGCAGGCCCACGGTCCGCGGCGTGGCCATGAACCCGGTCGATCACCCCCACGGCGGCGGGGAAGGCCGCGTGAAGGGCAATCACCCGCAAACCCCCTGGGGATTTCCAACTCTGGGTGCCAAGACGCGCAAGAAGCGTCCGAGCGACCGGCTGATTGTGGAGCGGCGTAAGCCGTAACGAGTTTGCGCGGCCCGCGCTTGGGAATTCCGGGCGCGGAGAAACAGAAGTAGCAAAATTGGAGAGCCAAAATGAACCCGGCGCGGCGGGGGATCGAGGGTACCCCTATGACAGCCATGAGAACGTCACGACGTGCCTCAGCCGCGCGCGCCGCCCGCGCCCGGAAAACGGTTTCGCGGCGGATGGTGAAGCCGGGTGCGAAGCCGGCTTCGAAATTCGCGCCCGCCCCGCAGGTCCAGTTCCGCCTGTGCAAGCCGGGATGGTCCGTGATCGTTGACAAAATTCCGAATGCACAAGGAACTCGCTTTGTATGTCCGTTCTGCCCGCTTTCGCACCGTGTGCCGGGGCCGGTGCGGGGGTTCCGGAAGATGCGCCGGGCGCAATGGGTGAAGCTGCGCCGCGTGGAGGAGTAGAGGGCCGATGGCACGCTCGCTCAAGAAGGGTCCGTTTGTCGATCTCCATCTGCAGGAAAAAGTGGAGACGATGAACTCCCGCAATGAAAAGAAAGTCGTGAAGACGTGGTCGCGCCGCTCGACGATCCTTCCCGAGATGGTCGGTCACACGATCGCGGTGCACAACGGGAAGAAGTTCATTCCCGTGTACATCACCGAGCAGATGGTGGGGCACAAGCTGGGCGAGTTTGCTCCTACCAGAAGCTTTAAAGGTCACGGCGTCAAGGCTGCGCTCGAAAAGGCAGCGGCAGCGGCCGGCGCCCCTCCGGCGGGAGCGGTGGCCGGCGCGGCTCCGGCGGCAAAGGCATAAACGATGGCGATCGAAACGCACCGTCAGATCGGCGGCATGGCCAATGCGCGGTTTATCCGCGTATCGCCGCAAAAGGCGCGTTTGGTCGTGGATCTGATTCGCGGCCTGCGGGCCGAGGACGCGCTTGCGACTCTGCGCTTTACTAAGAAGCGCGTGGCCAAGGAAATCGAGAAGACCCTGCGAAGTGCCATCGCCAACGCCGAGCAGAAGGCGGACGACGCGGGCGCCTCGCTTGATGTCGACCAGCTTTATGTCACCCGGTGCTTCGTGAACGAAGGGCCGCGATGGAAGCGTATGCGCCCGGCGCCGATGGGGCGCGGTTTCCGCTATCAGAAGCGCACCAGCCACATTGTGGTCGAGGTGGCCGAGCACGAGCGCGCCGTGGCCGATCGAATGGCGGCTCTGGCCGCCGAACAGCAAGCGTCCGGTGGTGTGAAGGGCGCCGTGCGGCGTGCCCGGCGTGCCATCGAGAAACGCGCCAAAGAGGCGCAGAAAAGGAAATAGGAGGCGGTTTTGGGTCAGAAAACACATCCCTACGGGTTTCGCTTGGGCTACAACAAGGGCTGGCGTTCCCGGTGGTTTGCCAAAAAGGAATACGCCGACCTGTTGCACGAAGACGTGACTTTGAGGAAGCAGCTGAAGGATCGGCTGAAGTCGGCAGGTGTCGATGCCATCGACATCGAGCGCGCCGCCAACAAGCTGGTGGTCCGCATCTACACCGCCCGGCCGGGCATCATCATCGGGCGCAAAGGATCGGAGATCGACAAGCTGAAGGCGGAAGTGCAGAAGCGCACCAACCGCGAAGTGCACATCGACATTCAGGAAGTGCACCGCCCGGAGCTCGACGCCACATTGGTCGCCGAATCGATCGCTCTGCAACTGGAAAAGCGCGTGGCTTTCCGGCGCGCCATGCGCAAGGCCGTGGACTCGGCGCTTCGCTTCGGCTGCAAAGGAATCAAAGTGCGCGTGGCGGGCCGCCTGAACGGTGCGGAAATCGCGCGCAAGGAATGGTACCTGCAAGGGCGCCTGCCTCTGCAAACCCTGCGCGCGGACATCGATTTCGGTACGGCCGAGGCCCAGACGACCTACGGGGTGATTGGCGTGAAGTGCTGGATCTATCAGGGCGAAAAGGTGCCGCCGCGCAGCAACGCGGCTCGAGAAGGAGCTTTGGCTTAGAGGACCCCGGATGTTGATGCCCAAAAAAGTGAAGTACCGCAAGCAGCAGCGGGGGCGCCGCAGGGGAAAATCCTGGCGCGGTGGCTCGCTGGCTTTCGGTGAATACGGACTGAAGGCCCTCGAGCCGGCGTGGATCACCGACCGTCAGATCGAGGCGGCACGCGTGGCCATCACCCGCTTTATCAAGCGGGGCGGCAAGCTTTGGATCCGCGTGTTTCCCGATAAACCGTTCACCAAAAAGCCGGCCGAAACGCGCATGGGCAAGGGCAAAGGGCCGCCGGAACGCTGGGTCGCCGTCGTCAAGCCCGGACGGGTGATGTTTGAAATGGCGGGTGTGGACCTGGCCTCGGCCACCGAGGCGATGGAACTGGCCGCCCAGAAGCTGCCGATCGCCACAAAGTTCATCACCCGTGGGGAGGAGCTGTAATGGCGCGCAAGATCGAGAAGTATCGGGAAATGAGCGCCGTGGAGCTGGAAACCCAGGAGCGCGAACTGGCCGAGCAGATTTTTCGGCTTCGCTTTCAGGTGTCCACCGGGCAGGCCGAAGGCTTGAAGAAGCTCCGAGAGGCACGAAAAGATCTGGCCCGGGTAAAGACGCTCCGGCGCGAGAGTGAATTGAGGAAGGCGTAATGGCAAACGAAGCGGCCGATTCGCAAGCAAGTTGCCCGCGTGGTGCCCGCCAGGAACTGGTCGGCGTGGTGACCAGCGCGAAGATGCAGAAGACGATTGTCGTACGGGTCACGCGCACGACCCAGCACCCGCTCTACCGCCGGGTGGTGCGGTCGGGAAAGAAGTATTACGCGCACGATGAATCGGGCGAGGCTCGCGTGGGCGACATCGTGCGCATTGTTTCGACGCGCCCGCTTTCGAAATTGAAGCGCTGGCGGCTCAAGGAAGTTGTGGCCCGCTCGACGCGCGCGGCCTGAGCTGGGGCGAGGAGCACGATTATGGTTCAGATGCGGACGTGGCTAACGGTGGCGGATAACTCCGGCGCCCGCCAGATCACCTGCATCCTTCCTTTGGGAGGAGACGCGGGACTCACGGCCAGCTTGGGGGATGTGATCACCGCGGCGGTGAAGGAAGCGGCGCCGGAAGGCCAGGTGAAAAAGGGCAAGGTGGTGCGCGCCGTGGTGGTGCGCACGCGCAAAGAGCAGCGGCGCAAGGACGGCACCTACATCCGGTTTGACGACAACGCCGCCGTGCTCATTAATGAAGCGAATGAGCCGATCGGAACGCGCGTTTTCGGGCCGGTGGCCCGGGAGCTGCGCGACAAGAATTTCACCAAGATCGTCTCGCTCGCTCCGGAAGTGTGGTAGCAAGGATGAAAACCGACAGAGCACCCGTGGGCATCCGCCGTGGCGACACGGTCAAGGTGATGGTGGGCCGTTCGAAGGGGCTGACCGGCAAGGTGTTGGCGGTCTATCCGGAAAGCGGGCGGGTAACGGTCGAGCACGCCAACATCATCAAGCGGCACACCCGGCCGAATCCGGCCAAAAACATCCGCGGCGGCATTGTCGACAAGGAAGGCCCGATGGACATTTCCAACGTGATGCTGGTTTGTCCGAGCTGCGGCAAGCACACGCGCGCGGGTCATACCACGCTCCCGGACGGCACCAAAGTTCGCACCTGCCGCCGTTGCAACGCGACGTTTGAGCACTGAGGGAGACGACCCAGAGATGCTGAGCCGTCTGCATGAGAAATATCGCAAGGAAGCCGTACCGGCGCTGGCCAAGCGTTTCGGCTACCAGAACACCATGGCCGTGCCCCACCTGGCCAAGGTGACGGTGAACATCGGATTGGGCGAAGCGAGCCAGAACGTCAAGCTGCTGGATACCGCTGCGGCCGAGCTGGGTCAGATTGCCGGGCAAAAGGCGGTCATCACGCGGGCCAAGAAGTCGATCGCCAATTTCAAAATCCGCAAGGGCATGCCCATCGGTTGTATGGTTACGCTGCGGGGCGAGCGCATGTACGAATTTCTCGACCGGCTCACGGCGGTCGTTCTTCCCCGGGTGCGCGATTTCAAAGGGTTGCCGCCGAATTCGTTCGATGGCCGCGGCAATTACAGCCTCGGCCTGCGCGACCAGTTGGTATTCCCGGAAATCGATTACACGCGCGTCGACAAGATCAAGGGCATGAACATCACGATTACCACGACTGCGCGCAGCGACGAAGAGGGGCGCGAGCTGCTGAAGCTGTTGGGAGTGCCCTTCCGCGTGGCAGGCTCTTAAGGAGAGCGAACGGAATGGCTCGAACCAGTCAGTTTGCGAAGACCAAGCGGAAGCTGAAATTCAACAAGATCCGCCAGCGCAATCGCTGCCGCATCTGCGGGCGCTCCCGCGGCTTTTTGCGCAAATTCCATATGTGCCGCATCTGTTTCCGGGGCCTGGCGCTCAAGGGAGAAATTCCCGGCGTGGTGAAGGCGAGTTGGTGAACAAGCGATGACCACCGATCCGATTGGCGATTTGCTGACGCGCATCCGAAACGGCAGCCGCGCCCGGCACCCGCGCGTGGACGTGCCGTCCTCCAAGCTCAAGGTCGAGATCGCGCGTATCCTAAAGGAGGAAGGATACATCGCGAATTTCAAAGTGGCCGACGAGAAGGGCAAGCGCACGCTCCGCATTTTCCTGCGCTATACGCCTGACCGGCGCAGCGTCATCAGCGATCTGCGGCGCATTTCGCGTCCCGGTTCCCGTCGCTACACCGGACGGGCGGGAATTCGCCCGGTGGTGGGGGGATTGGGCATCGTCATTCTTTCCACGCCGCGAGGGTTGATGACCGGGCAAGCGGCGCGCAAACAAGGGGTGGGCGGCGAACTGCTGTGCGAGGTTTGGTAGCAAGCGAGGAATCATGTCGCGAATCGGAAACAAGCTGATTCCGGTGCCGTCGGGGGTGAAGATTCAAATCAAGGACGGAGTGGTGGACGTCCAGGGTCCCAAGGGCAAGATGACGGTTCCGGTGCCGCGGGGGATCCATTTTGAGCAGAAGGATTCGGCGCTCGTGGCCAAGCGCCAGAGCGAAGAGCACCGCGCCCTGCACGGTCTCGCCCGGGCTCTGGTTGCCAATGCCGTTGCCGGGGTCACCACCGGATTTAAGAAGGAGCTCGACATCGTGGGCGTCGGTTACCGCGCCGAGGTGAAGGGGCGGAATCTGGTCATTGCGCTGGGGTTGTCCCATCCCGTGGAATTTCCGATTCCCGAAGGGATCCAGATCGCCGTGGACAAGCAGACGCACTTGGTCGTTTCCGGCGCCGACAAGGCCCAAGTAGGCCAGGTCGCGGCGAACCTGCGCGCGCTGCGCCCGCCCGATCCGTACAAGCAAAAGGGCATTCGCCTGACCGGCGAGCGGCTCAAGAAGAAAGCCGGCAAGGCCGGCGTCAAGACGACGGCTGCGTAAGCTCGGCCGGCAAAGGAGAACCAGAGTGGCTGTGTCCGTTCGAAGATTATCGCGTGAGGCGCACCGGGAAGGAATTCACCTGCGCATGCGCAAGCGCGTGGTGGGTACCGCGGATCGTCCCCGGTTGTGCGTCCACCGCTCGAGCCGTCATATTCGCGCGCAGGTGGTGGACGACTCGACCGGCCGCACGCTCGTTTCGGCGAGTTCGCTCGATAAGGATGTCCGCGCCGCGATTCGCGGCGGCGGCAACGTGGCCGCCTCGAAAGTGGTCGGCAAGACGATCGCCGACCGCGCCAAGGCCAAGGGCATTGAGAAGGTTGTTTTCGACCGTGGGGGCTACCAATACCATGGCCGCGTCGAAGCGCTTGCGGAGGCAGCCCGCGCGGCGGGCCTGAAATTCTGAATCATGCCGAAACAAGAGCTCAAAGACACGCTTGCGATTCGCCGGCCGCTTTCGGCCAATCAGGCCAACTTGAAGGATCAGGTCGTTTCGATCAACCGGGTCACGAAAGTTGTGAAGGGCGGCAAAAACCTTAGTTTTTCCGCGCTGGTTGTGGTCGGTGATCAGGACGGCCATGCTGGATTCGGGATGGGCAAAGCGCGTGAAGTTCCCATGGCCATTCGCAAGGCGATCGAGCAGGCCAAAAAGAATATGGTGAAGCTCAATTTGAAGGGTTCGACGATCCCGCATCAGGTGGTCGGTTCCTACGGTTCGGGCCAGGTTCTGCTGAAGCCGGCTCCGGAAGGAACCGGAGTCATCGCCGGCGGCCCGGTGCGCGCCGTTATGGAAGTTGCGGGCATTCAGAATGTGCTGACCAAATCGCTCGGCACGTCGAATCCCCACAATGTGATCAAAGCCACCTTCGACGCGCTCTTGCACTTGAAAGATGCCTCGAAGGTCGCGGAATCGCGCGGCAAGCTGGCCGCCGAAGAAGCGGCCGCGACTTCAGCAGCGAACTCATAGGCCATGGCCAGGAAGAAGAACTTGAAGATTCGGTGGGTGCGCAGCTTTATCGGCTGCCCGCGCGATATGCGCGAGACGATCCGTGGGCTGGGTTTCCGGCGCATGCAACAGGTGGTCGAGCGCCCGGATACTCCGGAGACGCGCGGCATGATCGCCAAGGTCCACCATCTGGTCCAAATCGAGGAGTAAGGGGCGATGGCTCAACCGACACTTTCGAATTTGCATCCGCCGCGCGGCTCGCGTCACCGCAAAGTGCGTGTGGGGCGCGGCATGGGTTCCAAAATGGGCAAGACTGCCGGTGCCGGCAACAAGGGCCAGCAGTCCCGCCGCGGCTATTCGCGACGCCCGGGCTTTGAGGGCGGCCAGATGCCGCTCGGCCGGCGGTTGCCCAAGCGCGGCTTTCGGGCGCAGCGGTCACCCAGGCTGGCGGTCGTCAATCTGGTGGCGCTCAACGAATTCTCGGCCGGCGAGACCATCACCCCCGAGCTGCTCGCCGAGCGGGGCATTCTGCGCGATGCGCGCGATGGCGTCAAAATTCTAGGAGACGGCGAATTGCAGGTGGCGCTCACGGTGCGCGCCCAGGCCTTCAGCAAATCGGCCGCGGAGAAAATCGCCAAGGCCGGAGGAAAAGCGGAAATTTTGCCATGAGAAAGCTGGTCGAAGCGTTCCGGAATATCTTTGCGACTCCGGATCTGCGCAAGCGCGTGCTGTTTACGCTCAGTCTATTGGCCGTGTATCGGCTGGGTGCTTTTATTCCGACTCCCGGCATCAACACCGACGCGCTGCAGAGCCTGTTCGAACGGAACCGCGGTTCGGTCCTGGGCATCATCGACCTGTTCAGCGGCGGCAACTTCCGCCGCCTGACGATTTTCGCGCTCGGCATCATGCCCTACATCACCTCTTCGATTATTTTGCAGTTGCTCGTGGTGGTCTGGCCCTATCTCGAGCGCTTGCAGAAGGAAGGGGAGCTCGGCCGCCGCAAAATCACGCAGTACACGCGCTATCTGACGATCATTTTGAGCGCGTTTCAGTCCTTTGCGATTGCGCGCACCCTCGAGTCCCAGTCGCTCGGCGGCGGGTCGCTGGTCTACCATCCGGGGGTGCGTTTCATGCTGATGACCATGCTGACCCTGACCACTGGCTCGGCCTTCATCATGTGGCTCGGCGAGCAGATCAGCGACCGGGGAATCGGCAACGGCATGTCACTGATCATATTTGCGGGCATCATCGTCGGCCTGCCGCGCGCGGTGAATGACCTCTGGGACAAGGCCGTCAACGGCCAGTGGGGTTCTTTCACGGGCATCGCTCTGATCGCGCTTCTGGTGTTGATGGCGGCGGTGGTGGCCTTTATCGTCTTTGTGGAAGGCGGACAGCGGCGCATTCCGGTGCAGTACGCCAAGCGCGTGATGGGTCGCAAGGTGATGGGCGGCCAGATGACCTATCTGCCGCTGCGCGTCAATTCCGGCGGCGTGATTCCGCCGATTTTCGCAAGCTCCTTGCTGACCTTTCCGCAGACCCTGGCCCTGCTGTTCCAGAGCAGGTCGCTGTTCTTTGAGCGATTCGGCAAGACGATTCAGTGGGGCGAGCCGCTCTACACCGTGATCTACGTCGCGCTGATCGTATTTTTCGCCTTTTTCTACGTGGGGATCATTTTCAATCCCACCGAACTGGCCGACAACATGCGCAAGTACGGCGGCTTCGTCCCGGGCATCCGTCCCGGACGAAACACGTCGGAATACATCAACAAGATTCTTTCGCGTCTCACGCTGGTTGGGGGCATCTATCTGGCGCTGGTCTGCTTGATCCCCGAATGGATGATTTCCGGCATTCATTTGCAGCACTTGCCCATCTGGCTGGGTGGCAACTGGTTCGACACGCACATGTGGCGTTTCGTTCTCGACGGGCTGAACGTGCAGTTCTATTTCGGCGGCACCTCGCTTTTGATCGTGGTCGGCGTGGCCATGGACACGGTGCAGCAGCTCGAGGCGCAGTTGGTCATGCGCAACTACGAGGGTTTTGTCCGGAAGGGCCGGGTACGCAGTCGTCGCGGTTGATGTCGGTGATCTGGCGAAGTCGATGTCTCATAAGCGCGCGTTGATTTTTCTGGGACCCCCCGGTGCCGGGAAGGGTACGCAGGCCAAGCAGATCGCGCAAAGCTGCGGCCTGCCGCATCTTTCCACCGGCGACATGTTTCGCGAGGCGATCAGCCGGGGCAGCGAGCTCGGCAAGCAGGTCCAGCCGATCATGGAGCGCGGTGAGCTTGTCCCCGATGAGCTGGTGATGAAGATGGTGGAAGAGAGACTGTCGCGGCCCGATTGCGCGCAGGGCTTTGTGTTCGACGGCTTTCCGAGGACGCTCGAGCAGGCCAGCCAGCTCGACCGCCTCCTCGAGAGCCGGGGTTTCTCAAAACCGCTGGTCATCGATTTTGTCGTGAGCGAAGACAAGCTGTTGCGGCGTCTGGCCGGCCGGTGGACCTGCAGCGTGGGCGGCGAGATTTATAATATTTACGAT
>JASHRC010000147.1 GCA_030037525.1 Candidatus Acidiferrales bacterium
CCGCAGTTTTACTTTCGCACGACCGATGTGACCGGGGACGTGAAGCTGCCGCAGGGAGTGGAGATGGTGATGCCGGGAGACAACGTTTCGGCCGAGATCGCCCTGATCACGCCGGTGGCGCTCGAGAAAGGGCTGCGCTTTGCGATTCGCGAAGGCGGCCACACCGTGGGCGCCGGCGCCGTCAGCGAGATCCTCGAATAGACGACGATGCGCGAGATCATTACATTGCAGTGTAACGAGTGCAAAAACCGAAATTATACGACGACCAAGAACAAGAAGAAGCACTCCGAGCGCCTGGAAACGCAGAAGTTCTGCAATGCGTGCCGGAAGCACACGGCCCATAAAGAGGTCAAATAGTCTCGGTTTCCTTGAGCCGGGCTGGCCAGAAATCGAGTCCAGCCAGAAAATTCAGGGGAGTAGGTTCAACGGTAGACCATCGGTCTCCAAAACCGAGAGTGGGGGTTCGAATCCCTCCTCCCCTGCCAGTTTTGGACAGAGGCAGGGAAGGCGGCACGCGGGACGATAGGAACGGGTAAGCGACCTATGGCAGAGGCGTTGAAGTTGAAAGACGAGGGGATTCGCAGGGGAAATGGGAACGGGGCCGGAGAGAGGGTCGCTTCGACGCTGGGCGGGCTGGGCGAATACCCGCGGCGGCTTCGCAGCTTCTTGCACGACGTGCGCGTGGAAATGAAGCACGTGAACTGGCCTTCCCGCCAGGATGTCTGGTCGACGACGATTGTGG
This sequence comes from Candidatus Acidiferrales bacterium, assembly GCA_030037525.1. GTDB lineage: Bacteria > Acidobacteriota > Terriglobia > Acidiferrales > UBA7541 > Palsa-295. The sequence goes on from JASHRC010000147.1 coordinate 743, forward strand.
TGACGGTGACGGTCGCTTTTTTCGGACTTTATTTTTGGATCACCGACGGAGTTTTCGGCCGTTTATACATTTGGGTGAACCAGTACTTCCACCATCACTGAGATGACAGACGTCATGGCCAAACAGTGGTACATCGTTCACACCTACTCCGGCTTCGAAAGGAAAGTGAAAGAGAGTCTCGAAGGCCGCGTGCAGGCGTTCGGATTGCAGGACAAGATCGGCCAGGTGATCATCCCGACCGAGTCGGTGATCGAGGTGCGCGGAGGCAAGAAAGTCGTCTCGCCGCGGATGTGTTATCCAGGCTACGTGCTGGTCGAAATGGACATGGACGACTACACCTGGCATGTGGTGCGCTCGACACCGAAGGTGACCGGTTTCGTGGGATCGGGGCAATATCCTTCGCCGCTCACCGAAGAGGAAGTGCAGAACATTCTGAACCGCGCGACCACCACGGCGGAAAAGCCGAAGCCGAGATTGTCGTTCGAGCGCGGCGAGAAAGTGCGGATCGGGGAAGGGCCGTTCGCCAATTTCACGGGCGTGGTCGAGGAAGTCAATTCCGACCGGAGCACGCTGAAGGTTTCCGTGACGATTTTCGGGCGCTCCACGCCGGTGGAGCTGGATTTCGCGCAAGTGGAAAAGGTGGCCTAGCGCGGGGGTATTCATCGAGGGGTAGTGGGTCATGGCCAAGAAAGTGAATGCGGTTGTAAAGCTGCAGTTGCCGGCGGCAAAAGCGACGCCGGCGCCGCCGGTAGGCACCGCTCTCGGCCCGCACGGGCTGAACATCATGGATTTTTGCAAACAGTTCAACGCCAAAACCGCCAAAGAGCCGGACGGGATGATTTTCCCCGTGCTGGTGACCGTTTACAGCGACCGCACGTTTTCCTTCATTCTCAAGACGCCGCCGGCTTCGGAACTCTTAAAGCGCGCGGCGGGGATCGTAAAGGGGTCGCCCGAGCCGAACCGCAACAAAGTCGCCAAGGTCACGCGCAAGCAGGTCGAGGAAATCGCCAAGACGAAGCTGTCCGATTTGAACACGGCGAATCTGGAAGCGGCGATGAGGTCGGTGATGGGAACGGCCCGCAACATGGGCATTGAAGTGACAGACTGAGAGGCGACAGCGATGGGCCGCAGCGCAAAGGAAGGTGGGAAGAATATCGATCGCGCCCGGAAGATGGTCGAGGCGCGGCCGTACGGGCTCGAAGAAGCGGCCGAGCTGCTTCGCAAGGCGCACTTCGTAAAGTTCGATGAGACCGTCGAGCTGGTGCTGAATTTGGGCGTCGATCCGAAACAGTCCGATCAGATGGTGCGCGGAACGGTGGTGTTGCCGCACGGGCTCGGCAAGTCCAAGCGCGTGCTGGTCATCGCCAGCGGAGAAAAGGTCCGCGAAGCGCAGGAGGCCGGAGCCGATTTTGTGGGCGGCGAAGACATGGTCCAGAAAATCACCGAAGGCTGGACCGACTACGAAGCCGTGATCGCGACGCCGGACATGATGAAGTCCGCCGGTCGGCTGGGGAAAGTTCTGGGACCCCGCGGGCTGATGCCCAATCCGAAGACCGGTACGGTGACGTTTGAAGTGGCCAAAGCCGTGAAGGAAATCAAGGCCGGCAAGGTCGAGTTCCGTCTGGACAAGACGGGCTTGATCCACTCGCCGGTAGGAAAGATCAGCTTCCCGGCCAAAAGCCTGGCCGAGAATGCCCAGGCGCTGCTCGGAGCGGTGGTGAAAGCAAAGCCCGCGACGGCCAAAGGCAAGTACGTCAAGAAGATTACACTCACTTCGACAATGGGACCGGGCGTCCCGATTAATTTGCTCGAAGCGGAGACGGCCACGGCGGTCGCGGCTTAGGCGGTTCGGTTTTCGCGGGTTTGAACCGGGGGTTCGGCGTCATGAAGAAAAAGACCGAAAAGCAGAAGCAGGCCGAAGAATTAAGAGCACGGTTGGCCACGGTTTCGACCGTGATTCTCTCTACCTTTCAGGGAATTACGGTCGCCGACGATACCAAACTGCGGCGCGCGGTGGAGACGGCAGGCGGCCACTACCAAGTCGTGAAGAACACAGTGGCGGAGCGTGCGGCGGCTGGAACCCCCGCCGAAGGGCTGCTGAAAAATCTGCAGGGAACCAACTCAATCGCCTACACAACGACCGACCCCGTGGCGCTTGCCAGGGTTCTGACGAAGATCGCCAAGGATACGCCGGCATTTCAGTTTCGCGCGGGTTGGGTCGAAGGGCGCGTCGTTTCGATTGAGGAGATCGGGCGGCTGGCCCTGCTGCCGAGCAAGGAAGAGCTGATCAGCAAGATCATGTTCCTGCTGAACGCTCCGGCACAGCGAATCGCCATGGCGTTGGCAGCGGTTCCGCGAAATCTGGCCGTGGTCGTGAGCGAGGCAGTCCAGGCAAACAAGTTTTCGGGGGCGGAGTCGACTCGAGCGCCCGAACCGGCGGCACAGTGAACAAATTCTTGGTGGCTTCATGGGGAGGAGGATAGGGACAGCAATGGCTAGCAAAGTGGAGACGATTCTGGAGGAAATAAAGGGCCTGACGCTGCTGGAGGCTTCCGATCTGGTTAAGAGGATGGAAGAGGCCTTCGGTGTGTCGGCGGCTGCGGCGGCGCCGGTGGTGGTAGCGGGCGGAGCGGCGGGCGCAGGAGCGGCAGGCGCACCGGCAGAGGAGAAGACGGAGTTCGCCGTGGTCCTCACGGAGGTCGGTGCGAACAAAATCAACGTCATTAAGGCGGTCCGCGAAGTCACCAGCCTGGGCCTGAAAGAGGCCAAGGATCTGGTCGATGGCGCGCCCAAGACGGTGAAGGAAGGCGTTAACAAGGACGAGGCGGCAGCGATTAAGAAGAAATTCGAAGACGCCGGAGCCAAGGTCGAAATCAAGTAGTGGCAGCCAGCCTGGGCCAGGCTTGGCCTGCAAAGGAAAACGCGTACGCGCGCGCTCCTGGGGAAATTAGACCCTCAAAACCATCCTGCCCGAACCGGCAGAGCATGCCTTCGTTCGCTTTGCCGCGTTCGGCTTTTTTGCCCTGAAAGGGATCGTCAATGAGCAATCGAAACGGTCATCGCGTCGTTCGTGAGCGGGAGCGTCTGGATTTTGCCAAGATCAAAACGACCGTCCAGATTCCCAACCTGATCGACGTGCAGAAGAAGTCCTACCAGCGGTTCCTGCAAATGGATCTGCTGCCCAGCGAGCGCGAGGACACGGGCTTGCAGTCCGTGTTCACCTCCGTGTTTCCCATTCAAGATTTCCGCGGACTTTCGCAGCTGGATTTCGTCGACTACGCGATCGGCAACTGGGAGTGCAAGTGCGGCCACCTGAGGGGCCTGCATCACTTGCGTGCCACCTGCCGGAACTGCGGCGCCTCGGTGGTTACCAACCCCTACAAGACGGGCGATGTGATCTGCGCCAAGTGCGGCACGTTCAACAAGAACACGCCGACGTTTTGCAATAAGTGCGGCGATCCGGTCACCCTGCAGCTGAAATATGACGTGAACGAATGCCAGGAGCGGGGAATGACCTACTCGGCGCCGCTCAAGGTCACCATTCGCCTGACGATTTACGACAAGGATCCCGATACCGGAGCGAAGTCCATCCGCGACATCAAGGAGCAGGAAGTTTTCTTCGGCGACATCCCGCTGATGACCGAGAACGGCACCTTCATCATCAACGGCACCGAGCGCGTGATCGTTAGCCAGCTGCACCGCTCCCCGGGCGTATTCTTCGAAACTGCGAACAACCGCACCTATTTCCTCGGCAAAATCATTCCCTACCGCGGCTCGTGGGTCGAGTTTGAGTACGACACCAAGAACGTTCTCTATGTGCGCATCGACCGCAAGCGCAAGTTCTTGGGCTCGATCTTCCTGCGCGCGCTGGGCATCAAGTCGAATGAAGACATCCTGCGCACCTTTTATCAGGTCGAGCGCATCACGCTCCGGGAGGGAGATCTTTTTTGGAACACCTCAGAAGGTCTGGTCGACCGCAAGCTCTCGAAAGAAATCAAGCACCCCAAGTCGGGCGAAGTGCTGGTGGGGGCGCACAAGCGTATTTCCGATCCGCTCTATAAGGAGCTGGTGAAGGCCCGCGTGGCGCAGGTGGAGGTCGGCGTGGGCGATCTGGAAGGCGCGGTGACGGTGAGCGAACTGGTGAACCGACAGACGGGCGAAGTACTGCTCGAAGCCAATAAACCGTTGACCGCCGAGATCTGGGCCACCATCGCGGAAGCGGGAATCACGGAAGTGGATGTGTGCTTCCCGGAGCGGGACGACGTTGGCATCATCGTTTCACGGACACTCGAAAAGGACACCATCCATTCGCCCAAGGAAGCGTTGATCGAAATTTACCGCAAGCTGCGGCCGGGCGATCCGCCCACGCTCGAAACCGCAACCGCGCTGTTCAACGGCATGTTCTTCGACGCGCGGAAGTACGACTTCAGCAAGGTGGGACGGCTCAAATTCAACATCAAGCTGGGGCTGGAAACGCCGCTCGACAAGCGCACGCTCGATCCGGGAGATTTCGTCGCCGCGATCAAGTACCTGCTGAAGCTGCGCAAGAGCATCGGCACGGTCGATGACATCGACCATCTCGGCAACCGGCGCGTCCGCGCGGTGGGCGAGCTGCTTGAAAACCAGTTCCGCATCGGATTGGTCCGGATGGAGCGCGCCATCAAGGAAAAGATGTCCGTGTACCAGGAAATGTCGACGGCCATGCCGCACGACCTGGTGAACGCCAAGCCAGTCATGGCCGCGATCCGTGAATTTTTCGGCAGCTCGCAGCTTTCGCAATTCATGGATCAGACCAATCCGCTCAGTGAAATCACTCACAAGCGGCGGCTTTCCGCGCTGGGACCCGGCGGCCTTTCGCGCGAGCGCGCGGGATTCGAGGTGCGCGACGTTCATCCGACGCACTATGGCCGCATCTGTCCGATCGAAACGCCGGAAGGGCCGAACATTGGTCTGATCAGCTCGCTTTCCTGTTATGCGCGGATCAATGAATTCGGATTCATCGAGTCGCCCTACCGCAAGGTGAAGGGCGGACGCGTGATCGATTACGTGCAGATCGTCAACGCAGGCGACAGCGAGTTCAAGGCGGGCGAAATCGTCGAGAAGGACAAGGTCGACGAGATGAACGAGGAACTGAAGCGCCGCCGCATCGTGGTGGAGCCCCACTGCTTCTATCTCTCGGCCTGGGAGGAGGACCGCTACGTCGTCGCGCAGGCGAACGCATCGCTCGACGAAAGGTTGCGCATCACGACCGATCTGGTCAACTGCCGGCAGGCCGGCAACTTCGTCTTGAAGAGCCGTGAGGAGGTGGACTACATCGACGTGTCGCCGAAGCAGCTCGTTTCGGTGGCCGCCAGCCTGATTCCGTTCCTGGAAAACGACGACGCCAACCGCGCCTTGATGGGTTCGAACATGCAGCGGCAAGCCGTCCCGCTCATCCGGGGCGAGGCCCCCCTGGTCGGAACGGGCATGGAGCGGGTTACGGCGCGCGATTCGGGCGCCGTGATCGTCTGCCGCCGTGACGGGGCGGTGGATCAGGTCGATTCCGAGCGCGTGATCGTGCGCGTCGAATCCGACCAGTCCGGCGTGCTCAGCCGCGAGGTGGGATCGGACATCTACCTGCTCACCAAGTTCAAACGCTCCAACCAGAACACCTGCATCAACCAGAAGCCCCTGGTGCGCGCGGGCGACCGTGTGAAGCAGGGCCAGGTGCTGGCCGACGGCCCCTGCACCGATCGGGGCGAGCTGGCGCTCGGTCGAAACGTGCTGGTCGCCTTTATTCCCTGGCGCGGGTACAACTTCGAGGACGCCATCCTGGTCAGCGAGAAGTTGGTGAAGGAGGACTACTACACTTCCATTCACATCGAGGAGTACGAAATCGAGGCTCGCGATACGAAGCTGGGGCCGGAAGAAATCACCCGCGACATCCCCAATATCAATGAAGGATTCCTCCGCAATCTCGACGAGAGCGGTGTGATCCGCATCGGCGCGACCGTCAAGCCGGGCGATATTTTGGTCGGCAAGGTCACACCCAAGGGCGAGACCACGCTCACACCGGAAGAAAAGCTCCTGCGCGCGATTTTCGGCGAGAAGGCCGGCGACGTCCGCGACGCTTCGCTCTACTGTCCGCCCGGAATCGAGGGCACCATCGTCGACGTGAAGATCTTCTGCCGCAAGGGAGCGGAGAAGGATGAGCGTCATAAGGCCATTGAAGCGGCGCAAGTGGCGAAACTGGAGAAGAACTTGGCGGACGAAATCCGCATTCTCACCGACGAGCGCTTGAAGCGTCTTTCCGACCTGCTCGGCGGCCAGAAGCTGATGGCCGACCTCCATGACGAGCGCACCAACAAGCGTCTGCTTACCAAGGGTACCGAGCTGACCCGCGAAATCCTGGAGAAAATCTCCACTCGCAACCTGAAGCGCCTGCGGCTCAGCGACAAGGACCCGCTGCTCATCGAGAAGATCGACGAAATCGAAGAGATGACCTCCCGCCAGATCGATGTGCTGCGGAAGATCACAGACGAGCGCATCAACAAGCTCAAGAAGGGCGACGAGCTGCCGCCGGGCGTCATCAAGCTGGTGAAGGTATACATCGCCATGAAGCGCAAGCTTTCGGTCGGGGACAAGATGGCGGGCCGCCACGGAAACAAAGGCGTGATCGCGCGGATTGTCCCGGTCGAAGACATGCCGTACATGCCTGACGGCACGCCGGTTGAAATTGTGCTCAACCCCCTCGGCGTTCCTTCTCGCATGAACGTCGGCCAGATTCTCGAAACGCACCTCGGCTGGGCCTCGAAGGAACTCGGCGAGCGCGTGGCCAAGGTGCTCGACGATAGCGGGCGAGTCGAAGCCGTGCGCAAGTGGTTCAAGGAGGCGTTCGGCCCCACCTCGGTGTGGAAGAGCATCTCGGAGCTGGATGATGAGGCGCTCGTTGATCTCGCTTACAGCTTCCGAGAAGGCGTTCCGGTCGCCACGCCGGTGTTCGACGGTGCACGCGAATCGGACATTCGCCACCTGCTGCAGTTCACCGAGCTGCCGGAAAGCGGCAAGATCACGCTGTATGACGGCATGACCGGAGACGAGTTCGCCCAAAACGTCACGGTGGGTTACATCTACATGCTCAAGCTCTCGCACCTGGTGGACGACAAAATCCACGCACGTTCGATTGGTCCCTATTCGCTCATCACCCAACAGCCTCTCGGCGGGAAGGCCCAGTTCGGCGGCCAGCGCTTCGGAGAAATGGAGGTGTGGGCGCTCGAGTCCTACGGTGCGGCGCACATTTTGCAGGAGCTGCTGACGGCGAAATCGGACGACGTGTATGGCCGCGCGAAAATCTATGAAGCCATCGTGAAGGGCGAACCCGGAATCGAGCCGGGCGTGCCCGAATCGTTCAACGTGCTGGTCCGCGAATTGCAGTCGCTCTGCCTCGACGTCGAGCTGATGAAACGGCAGAAGCCGCAGATCGAACAGTCCGAAGCGGCTGATTAGTGGTGCGTCCCGGGCCATTGCGGGACGCGTTTTGAAATTCTGAGCTTTTGCTCCGGCGTAGCCGGGGAGGAGGAACGGCCCTTGTATCGATCAAGTCCTTATGACCGCGCCAGCCAGATTGCGGATTTCGATTCGATTCGCATCAGCCTGGCGAGCCCGGAGAAGATCCGGTCTTGGTCGCATGGCGAAGTCACCAAGCCGGAAACGATTAACTACCGCACCTTCAAGCCGGAACGCGACGGCCTTTTCTGCGCCAAGATTTTCGGCCCCGTGACCGACTGGGAGTGCTTGTGCGGAAAATACAAGCGCATGAAGCACCGCGGAGTGATCTGCGACAAGTGCGGTGTGGAAGTGACACTCAGCAAGGTCCGCCGCGAGCGCCTCGGACACATCGAGCTCGCTTCGCCGTGCTCGCACGTCTGGTTCTTTAAAGGTCTGCCGAGCCGCATCGGTTACCTGCTGGATATCACCATGCGAGATCTCGAGCACATTCTGTATTTCGAGACGTTCGTATGCGTCGATCCGGGGGAAGTGCCAGGAATCAAAGAGAAGGATATTCTGCCCGAGGAGAAGTTCCGCGAGCTTCAGCGGGATTACCCGGGGAAGTTCGATGTGCGCATGGGCGCCGAGGCGATCAAGGAACTGTTGCGGCGCGTGGATGTCGACAAGCTCTCTGGCGAGCTTCGCGAAAGGATGAAGGCCGATCCGAGCCTGCAGAAGCGCATCAAGTTCGCCAAGCGGCTCAAGGTTCTCGAAGCGTTCCGTAAGAGCGGCAACAAGCCCGAGTGGATGATCCTGGACGTGATTCCGGTCCTGCCGCCCGAGCTGCGTCCCCTGGTGCCGCTCGACGGCGGCCGCTTCGCCACCTCCGATTTGAACGATCTCTATCGCCGCGTGATCAACCGCAACAACCGGTTGAAAAAGCTGATGGAACTGCATGCGCCCGATGTGATCGTGCGCAACGAGAAGCGCATGCTCCAGGAAGCGGTCGATGCCCTGTTTGACAACGGTCGGCGGGGCCGCGTTTTGCGCGGCACCAACAACCGGCCGCTCAAATCGCTTTCCGACACGCTCAAAGGCAAGCAGGGGCGCTTCCGCCAGAACCTGCTCGGCAAGCGCGTGGACTACTCGGGCCGCTCGGTCATTGTCGTTGGCCCCGAGCTCAAGCTGCATCAGTGCGGGTTGCCGAAAAAGATGGCGCTGGAGCTCTTCAAGCCGTTTATCTACCACCGCCTGGAAGCCGCGGGCCACTGCACCACGATCAAGCAGGCCAAGGAACTGGTCGAGGCGCAGGAATCGATCGTCTGGGATATTCTCGAGGATGTGATCCGCGAGCACCCGGTGCTTTTGAACCGTGCTCCCACGTTGCACCGTCTGGGGATTCAAGCATTCGAGCCCACGCTGGTCGAAGGAAAGGCCATCCGCATCCACCCCCTGGTCTGCACCGCCTTCAACGCCGACTTCGATGGGGACCAGATGGCCGTGCACATCCCGCTTTCTCCGGAAGCTCAGGTGGAAGCGTCCGTGCTGATGCTCAGTTCGCGCAATATCCTGTCGCCCGCCAACGGGTACCCGCTCGCCGTGCCCACGCAGGACATGGTGCTCGGCATCTACTACATGACGAAAGCGAAGCCGAACGCCAAGGGCGAGGGCCGTGCCTTCGGCACGATCGAAGAAGTGATCATGGCGCTCGAAGCGGGCGAAGTGGAGTTGCTCACGCCGGTTCGCCTGCGTTACACGGGCGAGGTCATCGATCTCACCAATGCCTACGATGATCAGGACGTGTCGCACACCGAGTCGGTGCGGCTGAACAAGCAGTTTCTGCACACCACCGTCGGCCGCGTCATCTTCAACGACCACCTGCCGTCGGATATGCCTTTCATCAACGGCTTGCTGAAGAAGAAGGGCATCCAAGCGCTGGTTCAGTACGGGTATCTGCGTTTCGGCCTGGAAAAGACCGTGCAGATGCTCGATCGTCTGAAGGAGCTCGGCTTTTTGTATGCCACCAAGGCGGGCGTCTCGATCGGCATCAGCGACATGCTCATCCCCAGCGTCAAGTTCAAGCTGGTCGATACGGCCGAACACGAGGTGGTCAAAGTGCAGCAGCAATATCTCGATGGCGCGATCACCAACGGCGAGCGCTACAACAAGGTCATCGCCATCTGGAGCGACGTCACCGAGAAGGTCGCCGACGAGATGTTCAAGGCCCTCGAACAACAGGATAAAGAGGGCGTGATCAACCCGATCTATGTGATGGCCGACTCCGGCGCGCGAGGGTCGAAGCAGCAAATCCGCCAGCTTTCCGGAATGCGCGGGTTGATGGCGAAGCCTTCGGGCGAAGTGATCGAAACGCCGATTACCTCGAACTTCCGCGAAGGGCTGACCGTGTTGCAGTACTTCATCTCGACGCACGGCGCTCGCAAGGGCTTGGCCGACACGGCTCTGAAAACCGCCGATTCCGGCTACCTCACGCGCCGGCTGGTGGACGTGGCGCAGGACGTGATCATCAACGAGTTCGACTGCGGCACGGCCGACGGAATCTACGTCGAGCCGATTCTCGAAGCGGGAGTGGAGGTCGAGCCCTTGCGCGACCGCGTGGTGGGCCGCGTTTCGCTGGAGAAGATCAAGGACTACGAAGGAAACGTGATCGTCGAGATCAACCAGGAGATCACCGAAGAACTGGCCAACGCGATTCAGGCCGCGGGCATCGAGCGGGTGAAGATCCGCTCCGTGCTGACCTGCGAGTCCCGGCGCGGCGTGTGCGCCCGCTGCTACGGGCGCAACCTGGCCACCGGCCGCTTCGTAGAAATGGGCGAGGCTGTCGGCGTGATCGCGGCGCAATCGATCGGTGAACCCGGCACGCAGCTCACCATGCGCACGTTCCACATCGGCGGCACGGCCACTCGCGTCACCGAACAGTCCAAGGTCGAGGCTCGCAGCAACGGGTTCGTGAAGTTTATCGACCTCAAGGCCGTCGAGGGGCGCGGCAAGACGCTCATCGCCATGAACCGTTCCGGCCTGATTGCCGTCGTTGACGAGAAGGGTCGCGAGAAGGAGCGCCACCACGTGGTCTACGGCGCGCGGCTCCGAGTGGAAGACGGGCAGCCGGTTACGCTTGGCCAGACGATGTGCGAGTGGGACCCGTACACCTTCTCGATTCTCACGGAGACGGGCGGCACGATCGAATTCAAGGATCTGCAGCCCGGTCTAACCATCGAAGAGCAGGTGGACGAAGTCACCGGTCTTTCGCAGCTGGTGGTCACGCTGCCGCCGGGCGATGAAAAGCACCAGCCAACGATTCAGGTTCGAGACTCGCAGGGCCGTGTCCGCAAGAAGTACCTGATGCCTTCACGCGCCCACTTGATGGTTGCCGATGGCGACGATGTGCAGCCGGGCGACGTGCTTGCGAAAATTCCTCGCGAGACCACCAAGACCAAAGACATCACCGGCGGTCTCCCGCGCGTGGTGGAACTGTTCGAAACCCGCAAGCCTCGTGATCCGGCGGTCATCAGCGAGATCGACGGCATCGTGAAGTATGGCGAAATCGCGAAAGGCCTGCGCAAGATCTATGTGGAGAGCGAGGATGGAAGGACGACCAAGGAGTACTCCATCCCCCGCGGCGTTCACATCAACGTGCAGGAGGGCGAACACGTCCGAGCGGGTGAGCCGCTGATCGACGGGCCGCTCAACCCGCACGACCTGCTTGCCGTGCTTGGCGAAAAGTACACCCAGGCCTACCTGGTGAATTCGATCCAGGAGGTCTACCGGTTGCAGGGGGTCAACATCAACGACAAGCACATCGAGACGATCGTCCGTCAGATGATGCGCTGGGTGAAGGTAGAGGAGGTAGGCGACACTACCTTCTTGCTCGAAGAGCAGATCGACAAGTTCCGCTTCCGCGAAGAAAACGACCGGGTGATCCGGGACGGAGGGCGGCCCGCGACGGGGCGCCCGCTGCTGCTGGGAATCACCAAGGCGTCACTCTCGACCGATTCGTTCATCTCGGCAGCCAGCTTCCAGGAGACCACCCGCGTCCTCACCGAGGCGGCGATTTCCGGGAAGGTCGATTACCTGCGCGGCCTGAAGGAGAACGTCATCATGGGCCGCCTGATACCGGCCGGCACGGGTCTGGAGCGCTACAGGAACATTCAGCTTCTCACCGAAATTCCGAAGGAGGAGCCGGAAGCTATCGAGCCTGAGCTCAGTCCGGAGGAAGCGGCCGCGCTCGATTTCTTGCGCAAGGATACCGACGCGGTAGCTGAAAACTGACCGAAGAATGGGCGGGGAGCGCCGGGGTCCCCGCCCTTGTTCTTCACACCCTGTCGGATTTGGATTTTCCTGTCTGCTTAGCCTAGTAAGCAATTGACATCAGCCTGGTTTTCTTTGCGCCTCGCCGTGCGCGCAAGCGTGTAGACTCCCTTCCAAGGGCCTTCAACTGCCACTGGGCCAAGGCGGAAGCTCTCCCGAGTAGGGCGGAACGTTAGAATGTTCACTGATCCCCCGCCAGAACAGCCGAATCAAACACACATGCCGTCGGCGTCGCCCGCAGAATTCAAAAAGCTCGTGGAGCTGATCGCCCGCTCTCAACAGGGTTATCGCGCCCTCATCGACAGTCTGGACCAGGCCCTGTTCACGCTCTCGCCAGGAGGCCAAGTCCTGGTAGCCAACCTGCGCTTGGCTGAAATCCTCAAAGTCTCCTTTCCCAGCTTGATCGGCCACAATTTGAGCGAGTTCATCGAGTCGCCGACCTCAGACGAGGTTTCCCTCGCCCTCCCTGTCCTGCTTCAGAAGGGCTCCTGGTCTGGCACGCTCACGATAAGACTCCGGGGAGCCAAGGACGTCCGTCACTTTTCCTGTTGGTTCCAAGCTGCCTCGGAAAACGGGCAGTTCGCATCCATCACCGGATGGGCGCGCGATGTCAGCCGGGAGCACGAGGCCGAGGTTCGCTTCGCTGAGCTTTTCGAGTCCATGGGCGAGGGCATCCTTTTTGCGACCCCGGAAGGGAAGCTCCTGGAAGCGAATGCGGCTCTGGTGCGCATGCTCGGTTATGAAAGCAAGGAGGAGCTGCAAGCCCACAACGTAAAGGAGTTCTACGCCGATCCCCTGGATCGCGCCGCCCTGATTCGCGAGCTGGAAGAGAAAGGCTCGATCCAGAACCGTGAAATTGCCTTGCGCCGAAAAGACGGGAAGGTGCTTCGTTGTGTGACCTCTGGTTTTGCGATTCGGGACGGCTCAGGGCGCGCCGTGCGGCTACAGGGAACTTTCGTTGACATCACCGAGCGTGCCGAAATCGAAAGGCGGCTGCACGAAGAACAGGAGTTGCGCCGGCGGCTC
>JASHRC010000148.1 GCA_030037525.1 Candidatus Acidiferrales bacterium
TCGCCCCCGATCATCATGCAGTAACCACGTTCAAGGCCCCACACACCGCCACTGGTACCTACGTCCACGTAGTGAACCTGCTTGGGTGCGAGTCCCTTGGCGCGCTGGAGGTCGTCAATATAATAAGAATTCCCGCCGTCGATCAGAATGTCGCCTGCCTCCAGGTGGGGCAGCAGCTCAGCGATGGTCTGATCAACAACTGCTGCAGGAACCATGAGCCACACAGCGCGCGGTTTCTTGAGCTTTTTCACCAGGTCCTGGAGCGAGGTTGCTCCGACCGCATTCTCTTTCGCCAGTTCGCTCACGGTTTGCGGCGACCTGTCGAACACGACGCAGTCGTGTCCTTTCTTGATGAGCCGTCGAACCATGTTGGCACCCATTCTTCCCAGTCCTACCATTCCAAGCTGCATAAGCGCTCCTCTTGTGAAAACAAATTGCAAATCTGCTCATTTCCTACATCGACTCAAGCAGCACGAGTCTTAGCGCGGATACAAACGTTGGTTAAAGCCGCGGGCGGTCATTGCGCCTCCTTAAGCTTGCGGTATTGACGGATCAAATTGTTGGTTGAGGTGTCGTGGTTCAGCACTGGTTCGTGATTGTTCTCGAGCTCCGGAATGATTCGCTGTGCCAGAACTTTGCCGAGCTCCACACCCCACTGGTCGAATGAATCGATGTTCCAAACGACACCCTGCGTGAAGACAGCGTGCTCGTAAAGAGCCACAAGTTTGCCCAACGTTTCTGGAGTAAGCTGCTCCGCCAGAATCGTGTTTGATGGGCGGTTGCCTTCAAAGACTCGATGCGGAACCAGCCAGTCCGGCGTACCCTCCGCCTTCACCTGCTCGGGCGTCTTTCCGAAGGCCAACGCCTCGGTCTGGGCGAAAACATTGGCCAGCAGCATGTCGTGATGCCGCCCAAGCGGGTTGAGTGGCTTGGCGAATGCGATGAAGTCACAGGGGATAAGCCGCGTCCCCTGATGAATCAACTGGTAAAACGAGTGCTGTCCGTTTGTGCCCGGCTCTCCCCAGTAAATCGGTCCCGTGTCATGGGCGACGCGCTCCCCACCGAGCGTGATGTGTTTGCCGTTGCTCTCCATCGTCAACTGCTGGAGATACGCCGGGAATCGCTTCAGGTACTGCTCATACGGCAAAACGGCCACTGTCTGTGCGCCGAAGAAATCGTTGTACCAAACGGAGAGCAGGCCCATGATCACCGGCAGGTTCGACTCGAAGGGAGCTGTGCGAAAGTGCTCATCCATCTGGTGAAAGCCATCCAGCATGGCGCGAAAGCTTTCCGCGCCGATCGCAACCATGGTCGAAAGCCCGATAGCCGAATCCATCGAATAGCGCCCGCCAACCCAATCCCAGAATTCGAACATGTTGGCGGTGTCGATACCGAACTTCGCCACTGCCGCCGCGTTTGTCGATACCGCGACAAAATGCTTGGCAACCGACCGCTCATCGTCACTCAGCCCGGCGAGTGACCACTCCCGAGCCGTGTGGGCGTTCGTCATGGTCTCGAGTGTCGTAAAAGTCTTTGAAGATACGATACACAGCGTTTCTGCCGGATCGAGATCGCGTACCGCTTCGGCGAAGTCCGTGCCATCGATATTGGAAACGAACCGGAAAGCCATATCGCGTTGGCTGTAGTGCTTGAGTGCTTCATAAGCCATGACCGGCCCCAGATCGGAGCCGCCAATGCCGATGTTCACTACGTTACGAATGCGCTTACCGGTGTGACCTTTCCAAGCGCCGCTCCGCACACGCTCCGAGAAATCGGCCATTTTGTCCAGCACCGCATGAACCTCAGGGACCACGTTCTTTCCATCGACGAGAAGGGAAGCTCCCTTCGGCGCACGGAGTGCCACGTGCAAAACTGCGCGCTTTTCCGTGATGTTGATCTTTTCTCCGCGAAACATGGCGTCAATTCTTGCTCGCAAGCCAGACTCTTCAGCAAGTTGAACAAGAAGCTTGAGCGTTTCGTCGGTGACACGGTTCTTGGAATAATCCAAATAGAAGCCCGCCGCCTCGATCGCCATGCGCTGACCACGCTTAGGATCGTCCGCAAACAATTGCCGCAGGTGCAGCTTCGAGGCACTGTGGTAGTGTGACGCGAGTGCACTCCACGCCGAGCGGTTGGACTCTGGCCGCGTTGCCGGTGTTTGAGCGTGTGATGCCATGGCTATACCCCTTTCCTCTCCCCCTCTTGCTGCACTAGCCGACCGCTTTCGACCTGGCGCTTTGGTCAAGTGAAGCGCTTTTGGAAGAAATCACGGTCATCAGGTCTTTCCAGGACTTGACAAACGATTCAGCTCCCTCACTTTGAAGCTGCCCAGCCAAAGCATCGACGTCGATGCCCGCCTTGGCGAACTGAGCCAGCACCTCCTCGGAGTTTCCGCCATCGGTCGGGAGCAACTCGCCTAGTTCAGTGTGAGTGGCCAGCGCTTTCAAGGTGCCTTCCGGCATCGTGTTCACCGTGAACGGCGCTGCGAGGGCCTTGACGTACAGAATGTCGGAGGCTTTTGGATCTTTGGTTCCTGTGCTGGCCCAGAGCAGACGTTGCGGACGACCGCCGAGATTGTAAATACGCTGCCAGCGTGCCGAACTAAGGAGAGTGCTGGCCGCCTTATAGGTGCGCTTAGCGATGGCGATGCCAAGCTGGTTGCGCAGGTTCTCCGGCACAGTGCTGGCAACGGCGACGTCCCACCGGCTGACAAACACGGATGCCACAGAACCTACAAGAGGATTGAGTCCGGCATCGATGCGCCGTTCAACCCCGCGCAAGAAGGCCTCGGCCGCCGCAAGGTACTGTTCGCGCGAAAACAAAAGCGTGACATTGATGGGAATGCCTGCAAAGATTGCTTCCTCGATTGCGGGAAGGCCCTGCTTGGTGCCCGGAATTTTGATTAACAGGTTGGGACGATTTGCGCGGGCGAACAACTCCTTGGCCGCAGCGAGAGTGCTGCTCGTATCATAAGCAAGCAGCGGTGACACTTCCAGCGAGACCCACCCGTCGACCCGGTTCGTCTTTTCACAGGTTGGTTGAAAGAGATCCGCGGCGCGGGTGAGGTCCTCCAGGGCTAACTCGAAGAAGAGCGCTTCAACCGATGTACCTTTCTTTAGCTTCGCAGTGATCGCCGAGTCATACGTCGCGCTGTTCTTGATCGCATGGTCGAAGATCGTAGGATTCGAGGTGAGTCCGGTAATGGACAGTTCGTCTATGTATCGTTTGAGCGTGCCACTGTCCAAGAGGTCACGGGTAATGTTGTCGAGCCAGAGACTCTGGCCTTCGTCGTGAAGCAGCTGTGTGGCTTTCATCTTGTCACCTCCTCGCCTACGAACTGGTCGCGCTCGCGTGGACTCGGGCGCTGCCCTGCCCAGTGGATGTGAGCACGTGATGGGTGTCGTTCCAAAGCCGGATTGCCGCGTGTGAGATGCTGTTTTCATATCCTAGTGCGCTTAGGCTCGCCGTGCCCAGCACAAGAGACTTGCCATTGATTGGCTCGAGGCCGATCCATCGTGTGGCCAGCACTCGGAGAAAATGCCCGCTGGAAAAAACCAGAACATCCCCGGCTATTGCGCGCACGCGGCCCACGACACGATCCGCCCGAGCTGCGACTTGCTCCGGCGATTCACCGCCCGGACAGCCATCGCGAAACAATTGCCAGTCCGGGCGTTCCTTCAGGATGTCAACCGTCAAGCGGCCTTCGTACTCACCGTAGTCCCATTCGACGAGATCGCCATCGATTTGAGCCACAGATCCGAAGCCGGCCAACTCACATGTCTTCCTCGCACGCTGCAAGACACTCGTGAACACCTTCGCGAATATCAGTCCGCTAAGACGCTCTCCCAGCCGGCGCGCATTTGCCTCTCCGCGCTCGGTAAGCGGTAAATCGGTGCGACCTGTATGTTGGCCGCTAATCGTCCAAGCTGTTTCGCCATGTCTGGCCAGATAAGCAATCGGAAGATCTTGGTTCATGCGGCCACTCCGGATATGTCTCGGCTCTCCCGTCGGAAGCTTGCAGCTCCGACCAGTGCAGCGCGGGCGGTAATCACGTGAACTGGGATACGTCCCATCCGGTCTTTGAAGCGGCCCTTCTTTGCAAAAGGTTGGATGAGCTGAGGCTCGTTAAGGACGCTCAAAATGCGCAGCGCAACCTCGCCAAGATAAACCTCACCGGTTGCTAGAACTTTTGGTGCGAGATGGCCGGCTTCGCTGGCAAGAATCGAAACCAACATTTTGACGGTGGCCCGGCACAATTCGCTTCGATTGTTCGGGTCGCTGGCCGCCTCCAGGACCGCTTTTGTGTGATCGTTAGCGGACGGAATCAATTGAGCGACCTCGGCCCTTTCCGGTATGCGCTTGGTCTCGCGAAGATCATGTGCAGAGGAAGGAGGAGTACGACCATGACGGCGGTGATCGTTTCCGTGGACGGTGAAGCCGGCCGATACCAGCGCACCAATCAGGCCAAGATACCGCCGGTTATGCTCACCCATTCCATACGCAATCTGCACAACGCCGCACACGGGCTGGCGGCCATCCCAGCGTGCGCGGGCAATCGGCAAACGGTTGGCGCTGGTGAATCGAAACTCAAGGGAGGACATCGGTGGACTTGCCATAAGGAATCCTCGTCTCCCTGGTCGGCTACCAGACGTGTTCGGCACGCGCACGTGGAGGTTCCTTATTCAAAAACGTGCTCTGCGCGCTCCAGAGCCTTACCTGCGCTACTGCGCCACAACACTCGAAGCACGGCAACGAAAGGAATGGAGAGGTAGATGCCCACTATGCCGCCGACGGCTCCGCCGACCATTACCGCAAATATCGCGAGCAGCGGATGGATTTCGAGTTCGTGGCCCATGACGCGAGGCGAAATCCAATAGTCCATGAGCATGCGCCAAAGACCGATGAGGGCCGCCATCCAAATCCAGTGCGCGTGGGTCATTGCACCGATGCTGAGTATCGCTACAGCCGAACTCATCCAGCCTGCGACGGGGATAAACTCCAGAACCCCTGCGAGAAGGCCGAGGGCGAGAAAATGAGGGAAACGCAGCAAGAGAGTAGCGAGCGAGAAGAATGTCAGCGAGAGTACCGCCAACGTAAGTTTTGCCCGGATGTAGTGACGCAGCATAGAGTTCAATTCACCCGCGAGAGACTGGAACTCTTCGAGATTGTCTTTCGTGGCAACCGTGCGAATGAGCGAATCGACGATATTTGCGCCATCGCTGAGGAAGAAAATGGCGAGTATGGGTATCACGACCAAGCCGGCCAGGGCGGAAAAAGCAGACCGCTCCCATCCGCTCGCTACATTCTCGATGCTGGCCTGGTGCTGAACGAGAAGCGACTTGAGACGTTGCTGCTGAGGTTCGCTCCAGCCATATTGGGCGCCGATTTGCGTAGCGATTTCACCGGTCGAAATGCTGGCAACCAATGCGGGCATCTGCTTCGCAAGCTTCGTCGTCTTCCCAAGCGAGCCGGGCGCCACCAAATGGATGATGAGCGGAATCAGGATCAGGAGAAAAACATACGCTTCCGCGACGTGAGGCCCTCTGAGATTTCGGAACAAAAAAGAATGCCGCTGAATAAAACGGACCACTGGATCGATCAGATATGCGAAGAGAATCGAGAACGTGAAAATCACGAGCACGCCGCGGGCCACAGAGACGATCGCCAGCACGACAGTAAAGAGCAGGATCGTGCAGAATACGTTGACGGTGCGGCGATCAGGGAATGCCATACGCCTCCCGAACCAAGTGAGGGCTCCCGTACGACTGCGTTTGGCTGTCAAGTTTCTCCTTGATTGACGCCAGTGCCCGCTCGAGAGACGAGCGCGTCTTATCGACTGCGACCTTGCGCACGATGCTTCCTTTCAATCCCGTAAGACCTGCCTGCTGTGATCCCTTAAGTGTGATCAGATAGAAGCCGGGGCGTCTTGAATTGTCCCGATCCAGGACGCAGACGGTAAGATCCAGCGCGGTTTCAAAATAATGGCTCGCGTAGAGCTGCTTGACGGCCACTGCGTAGGCGGGCTCCGTGGGAACCGCGCCACGAAAGACGATGGCTTGCACGATGCGCAGCGTGGGCTTCAAGCCGAAATTGATCTTTTCCCAATAAAACTGGGACTGAATTTGGCCTGACGGCGCGGCAGGGTATTTGAGCAAGTAGCGATCCAGCTCTGGCAGGTATACCGGGAGCGCCTTGGACCGGCCGAGCAAGGATGCGAAGGTCTCAGCGACGGCCGTGGGATGCTTCTTGTCGCGATAAGTGCCGAGGGCTTGGTTTCCACCGTTGATGTATTGCTGAAGAGCTTCGAGGGCCATTTGCTGGCCGAGATGGTTTACCTGGTCTGCAGCATCGGGAGCGGACCAATTCACCTGCTTCTGAAATTCATCCATCGACTCGGCGGGAAGCTGGACCTTGCAGCTACCCTCCTTGCAGTTCTCCAGTTCCTTGACATCGTCGTCATCGAGCGTGAAGCCGTCGAGATCGGAGAGACGCGGCGGATCGCTGAATTTGCGGATCTCCAGATAACCTGGCAGCTTGCGGAGCTGGTCGATATCCGAAGCAAGCTTGAGGTAACTTTCCGGAGTGGAATTGATATAGACGGACCCGAAGACAAAGACTTCGTCCGCAGTGGGCGAGTCAATTACCTTGGCGATGGCCTTGCCGCTGCGGATCGAGGCAATCTGATCGCCGGTCAGCCCAATGTATTCGCGATAGAACTTGTCCGGCTCGGCGCTTTGGCCCCTCGCAGACTCTTGCTGGCCAGACAGCGAAGATAGCGGTAGCTGGAGCAAAAGAACGACCGCGGAGAGCCGAAGACCGATTCGAAGGTGACGGCTCCTCGCAGAGTTGACCATCCCGTTGCTGTCACTCATGGCGCGGTCCCTTTCTCCCCCGCTGAGTTTCATACTCCGGCGCTACTCGCCTTCGTAGCCGCATCGATCAGGCTATGAAACTCCAGATCCTTGCCCGCGATTCCCGCGATCCTCTGGACGGCATCGAGCGGAGTGTAAGTCCCCACGAGTCTGCCGCTGCCATCGGCTGCAACCACGGGCATGATGTCCATGTCGTTGCGAAGAAACTCTAAACTCGCAGCAAGCACAGCGTCGGTCTCCCTAACGCTTTGCGGAGCTGGCCGCATGAAATCGCGAACGGGCGTTTCAAACGGCAGACCTCGGCCAAGGGCGCTGAAAAGCTCCCGACGGCCGCAGTAACCTCTCAAGATTTCGCCTTCCGCGATTGGGAAGGCCGTGTGCCCGCCGCGAAACTTCGCCACGGAATCGACTAAGGATAGCTCGAGCGGCAAGGTCTGGAAGGAACGAGTCATGACATCGGCAACGGTGAGAGCCCCTATGGCAGGGCTTCTGGCCGCCAGCGTTGTGAAGTTTGCGTAGGCCTGCCGCGCGAATAAGGACTGCTCCAGGTCTCTCTGCAGCGCTCCAAGAGACTCAGCGAGGCCGGTGAAATCCGCAGGCTCGAGAACAATCACATCCAGGGGGGTTTCCGCCTTGACCGACGCTCGGTATGTCGGATGCGCCGCGCCTTCAAGAAGCGCCGCCTCCCCGAAATGGTCACCCTTCGTCCAGGTGACAAGAGGAGTTCCTGAAGCTTCATCCAAGTAGAGCCCGGCGGTGCCCGCCTTGACGACAAAGAAGGGGCCGCCCGGTTCACCTTTGCGAACAATAAAGTCGCCCGCGGCATAGTGGGCCTGCTTAAATCTCTGCTGTTGCGCTACGCGCACCTGCACCATGTTTGGCTTGAAGAAAATATCCCACGTCCAGTCTACGACCACATTGAGCTTGCGCCTGAAGGTCGGGATCTTCAGCAGGTAAACAGCTCTCCACAAGAACCAGGCAAGCAGACCGGAGAATTTCAGCCGGTAGATTTCAGCCACGCCGTTGTGGTGGTCGATCGTAGCCAGAAGTCCTTGCGGATGAAAGCGGAATGGCCTCGTTGCCTCACCGCGTCGAACCCGAACCAAGTTGGCAGCCAGTTGCTTAGCTTGGCGCAGCGCAAACTGCGCTGTGGGGGGAGAGAGCTGTGCATTCCAAGCGTTCGGAACCGCCGCACAGTCGCCAAACGCCCACACGTTGGCCGAACCAGCCACCCGCATGTCAGGCTCAATCTTCAACCTGCCCCGCTCCAGTGGAAGGCCAATCTTCTTAATGAGGGCAACCGGCGCCGTTCCGATCGCACAGAGGATGAAACCCGTATTGATCCGCTCCCCCGTTCCCAACCGGACGTATCGTGCCGTAACTTCTTTGACGTCCGTATGCAGCCTGACCTCGAGGCCGTTTTGCCCGAGTTTTCGCAGAGCAAACTCTGAGAGGGAATCGTGCTGAAATTCGGGGACGATTCGTGCGCCGCGTTGCAGAAGCACCATACGAGGCCGATTGCCTCTTAACTGGGGATAAAACGGGTGGATATTCCGCATCAGATCGAACAGATGACCCGCCGCTTCCACACCCGTGAAGCCGCCGCCGACCACGACAGTCGTCAGCAGTCTTGCTCGCTCGGCATCATCGGGCTCCACGGCC
>JASHRC010000149.1 GCA_030037525.1 Candidatus Acidiferrales bacterium
AGTGACGGGCGGGCGTCACAGCCGTTTTATTTTTTCAAGGTCCTGAAACATGAAGCGGCCGGCACCTGGCAGGTGATGCGCGGTGAGTTCGACCAGATGCTGCTCGCGAACGCCCGGGACGAAGGGGCGGAAGTGCACGAGGAGACCATGGTCCGGGAGATGATCCAGGAGAACGGCGCCGTCACCGGAGTGAGAGCCGTTGGCAAGAGCGGCGAGGCCCTGGAATTCCACGCGCCGATAACCATTGACGCCAGTGGGCGCGATACCTTTGCAGTGACGCGCAACGGGTGGAAAGTGCGCGATCCGCGTTTGAACAAAATCGCCGTCTGGACCTACTACCGGGGAGCCCTGCGCGACCCGGGAATTGATGAGGGCGCCACCACCGTTGCTTACCTTCCCGGCAAGGGCTGGTTCTGGTACATTCCGCTCCCCGACGACGTCGTGAGCGTAGGAGCGGTTGCCGAAAAGCCGTACCTCTACAATGGTACGCGAGACCTGGCAACGATCTTCCATCGCGAGGTGGCCAAAAACGTCTGGGTACAGCAGCATTTGGCGCCCGGCCGGCAGACCGGCCCGTATCGCGTGACGGGTGAGTATTCCTATCGTTCCCGCCATTGCGCTGCCGATGGATTAATCTTGATCGGGGATGCCTTTGCTTTTCTCGACCCCGTATTTTCTTCCGGGGTCCTGCTGGCGTTGCGCAGCGGCGAGCTGGCCGCTGATGCCGTGGACGCTGCCCTCACGGCGGGCGACGTTTCCGCATCCCGGTTCAGCGATTACGGAGCACAGTTGTGCCGAGGCATCGAGGCCATGCGGAAATTGGTCTATACCTTTTACGACCTCGAGTTCAGTTTTCGGAAATTCTTGAATCGTTACCCGGATCTTCACGCCGACGTCACCGACTGCCTGATGGGCAATCTGTTTCGCGACTTTGACCCCCTGTTTGAGGCGGTGGCGAGTTTTGCCGCCGTTCCCGAACCGTTGGAGCATGGTAGGCCCTTGATCGAGAGGCGATGAAAAGTGGCCTGTGAATTCAAGCTGACGCGCCAAGTGGAATTTTCCGAAACCGACGCGGCCGGGATCATGCATTTTTCCAACATCTTCCGATACATGGAGGCGGCCGAACACGCGTTTTTCCGGTCATTGGGCACCTCGATTCACGTCGCGGAAGGCGATTTGGGCTGGCCGCGGGTGCATGTGGATTGCGACTTCAAGCATCCTCTCCGGTTCGAGGACCTGGTTGAAATCCGCCTTTTGGTGCGCGAGAAGAGGGAGAAGAGTATTGTATATACCTTTATCTTCCGAAAGTTGAACGAGCAGCCGGCCCGCGAGGTCGCACGCGGAACGCTGGCGGTGGCCTGTGTGAAGCGTGACAAGGACGGCGGCAAGATGAAAGCCATTCCCATACCCGCGGCCCTTGCCAGCAAAATTGAAGTCGCGCCGGGAGAACTTTTCGATTCGTGCGTCTAATCACCCCAAGTTTCCCCGATCGCAGCACCCTTGAGGCGCACCAGCTTGCAAAGCTCCGCTTGCTCCTGGCGGCGGTGCTGCCGAACAATTCCTTTTATTCCGCCAAATTCCGAGCCGCCGGCGTGCCCCCCAACCTCGCAAGTCTGGACGAGTTTCTTGAGCGCGTGCCGTTCACTCTCAAACAGGAACTCATCTGCGATCAGTGCGAATACCCTCCCTATGGCTCGAACCTGACCTTTCCGTTGGAGCGCTACACACGCTTCAACCAAACCAGCGGTACCGTGGGCCAGCCGATGCGCTGGCTGGATACGCCCGAGAGTTGGGACTGGATGCTCGATAACTGGGCGCAGGTGTACCGGGCTGCTGAGGTAACGGCAAAAGATAGTGTTTTTTTCGCGTTTTCCTTCGGGCCGTTTCTGGGATTCTGGACAGCCTTCGAATCCGCAACCCGCATGGGCTGCCTGTGCATCCCGGGAGGCGGCATGAGGAGTGCGGCGCGATTGCGCGCGATCCTCGATACCGGGGCTACGGTACTGTGCGCAACGCCCACCTATTCCATCCGGCTGGCGGAGGTCGCCGCCGAAGAGAAAATCGACCTTGCGGCCGCAAAGGTGAGAAGGATCATCGTCGCAGGGGAGCCGGGCGGCAGTATCCCGGCGACCCGCGCCTATATTGAGAAACTCTGGCCCGGCGCGCATGTCCTGGATCATCATGGCATGACGGAAACCGGTCCGGTCAGTTTCGGATGTCAGAAGCGACCGGGCGTGCTGCACGTCATCCAATCCGCTTACATTGCCGAAGTCATCGATCCGGATAGCGGCCGGGCAGTTCCACCGGGAGGAACGGGCGAACTGGTGCTGACGAACCTGGGGCGCACGGGTTCGCCCCTTCTGCGTTATCGCACCGGCGATGTAGTTCAGCGGGCAGAGGACTCTAATTGCGCGTGCGGCGCCGGCGACCTTGCGCTGCTGGGTGGAATCCTGGGACGAACCGACGACATGGTCGTGGTGCGCGGCGTCAACGTTTATCCAAGTGCGGTCGAGCACATCCTGCGGACCAGCCACGGCGTCGCCGAGTACCGGGTGGAAATCCGCACCATCCACACACTCACCGAGCTGAACATTCAGGTGGAGCCTTTCCCCGATCACCCGGACGCAGCGGGCCTGGCGAAACAGCTCGAAACCGCGTTCAGCAACGCCTTCGGCCTGCGCATCCCTGTCTCCACGGTCCCCAGTGGCAAACTCCCGCGTTTTGAAATGAAGGCCCAGCGCTGGGTTCGGCTGTGATGCTCACGGTGAGGCCCGGCATCGGATGGCCGACCCCCAGAGACGTGTCGCTCGACAAGAATTCCAGCCGGCATTGAAAGGACGAAAAGTTACTTCCCCAGGTCGAGCGCCATGATGGTCTTGCGATCGCGCAGATAAAGGTGGGTTCCGACCAGAGTCGGCGGCGTCCAGGCGATGTTCTGGAGCAGCGATACGTGCGATAACACCTCGAACTTCTCTGGAGTGGCGCGGCAGAGGGCGAGCGTGCCGTCCTC
>JASHRC010000150.1 GCA_030037525.1 Candidatus Acidiferrales bacterium
ACCATCGGCACCGCCCTGCTGGCGGCCGAGACCGGACACATGGTGTTCTCCACCCTGCACACTCTCGATGCGGTCGAGACCATCAACCGTATCATTGCCGTGTTTCCTCCGCCCGAGCAGAAACAGATTCGTTTACAGCTCGCGGCTGTGCTGCGTGCAGTCATCAGCCAACGGCTGGTGAAACGGTGCGATGGCGATGGCCGCGTGCCTGCGGTCGAAGTCATGATCAACACCGCCTACATTCGGGAGTGCATTCTCGTGCCGGAGAAAACCCGCTCGATCCGCGACGCGATTGCCGCCGGCACGTCGCAATATGGCATGCAAACCTTCGACCAGTCTTTGTGGGACTTGTTCCAGGCGAACCTGGTGAGTTACGAAACGGCGCTCGAGAACGCCTCGAATGCCGACGACTTCAAGCTGCGCATGCAAGGCATTTCCTCGACCAGCGACCTCTCCAAAAATGCCATGCAAGCTTCCGGCTACGGCGGACGATAGTCCCAAGCAAAAACACAGGACAAGCCGGGGATGCAATCCCCGGCGAGCGAACTGGGCGTAAGCCGCGCGGATTCCCAGGTTCAGGGCGCTAAGCGCTGAGCGCGTAGTTCACGCGATCACAGTTCGAACCGCTTAGAAAAAACAGCGCGCGATGAAAGGTGGAAATATCCAACACGCGGTCCAACTGGGTGCGCCGCAGCATCTGGTAGACGAAGGGCGAGGGATTCGCGAGTTTGAATTGAACCCCACGGCCGACCGCCCAGGTATGCAAGGAAACCAGCGTGTTCAAGCCGCCGGCGTCGAGCGATTGCACCTCGGTTAAGTCCAGCACGATGATGCGGCTCTGCTTCTCAGCAATCACCGCGGTGCGGAGGGCATGAACCTCCTGGCCGCGAACCACCCTGCCGCTGCATTTCACCACCGACAGATCCCCATTCTTTTCCACTTGGATGGTAAGCATGATGCCGTACCTCGATCCCAGATACGCACATAGACGGGCGAAAGTTCCGCATGTCACCAAAAAAGATGTTAAAAGAGGTTAACTGCCGCAAATGGCTGGGGATCGA
Source organism: Candidatus Acidiferrales bacterium (assembly GCA_030037525.1). Lineage (GTDB taxonomy): Bacteria > Acidobacteriota > Terriglobia > Acidiferrales > UBA7541 > Palsa-295. The sequence goes on from JASHRC010000150.1 coordinate 1,062, forward strand.
AGCCCGATCGGAAGCGTGCGCACCGTGGTTTCTCGAGCTCGCAAGGTTGCTACCGAAGATGAACTCTACGCCTACGCGATTGGCGCGCTCGGACGCCGCATGCGCTCGGTGGCGGAGCTCAAGCGCTTGCTGCGCCAGCGGGTGGATGTCGATAGCGCGAATGGACAGACGATGCTCGACCGGGTGATACGGCGGCTGAAGGATCGAGGCTATCTGAATGATGCCCATTATGCGGCGGCTTACACCGGCTTGCGCCGCGACAATGAAAAGTACGGCCGCAGGCGTGTGATTGCGGAGCTGAAGGCGAGAGGGGTTCATGCGGAAGTCATCGAGCAGGCGGTCGATGCTGCCTACGGCGAGGTGGACGAGGAACAGCAAGCGCGTGCCTATCTGCGCCGCAAACGAATCGCAAAACCCAAAGATCAGAAACAACTGGCGCGAGTGTTTCGCCAGCTGGTGCGCGCCGGGTTCACCGCCAAGGCGATTTTCGCGATCTTCAAAACCTGGAATGCCGACGAAGCAACCTTCAGCCTGCTCGAGGAAGAAGACGGTCCCGGGTAGCGCGCTCATCCTCGAAACTCCGGAGATCCTGGCGTTCGACCTTCCGCTTGCTTCCGCCCGATGCCAGGCTTTGCTCCTCGGGACCAGACGCGGCTCGGGCTCGCGCCCGTCGGCCATCATTTAGAATGGAACTTCCGATGATTACGGGATCCGAGATCCGCCGCAAATTCCTGGACTATTTCGTGGCCAAGGGGCATCGCGAAGTCCACTCCTCGTCGCTCGTCCCGGCGAACGATCCCACCTTGCTGTTCACCAACGCGGGCATGAACCAGTTCAAGGATGTGTTCTTGGGGCTCGAAAAGCGTGACTACGCCCGCGCCACGACGGCGCAGAAGTGCGTGCGCGCCGGGGGCAAACATAACGATCTCGAAAACGTCGGCTTCACCAATCGCCACCTTACGTTCTTCGAGATGCTGGGCAACTTCTCTTTCGGAGATTACTTCAAGAAGGACGCAATTGCCTACGCCTGGGAGCTCATCACCTCCCCGCAGTGCTTTGCCATTTCGCAAGACAAGCTCTATGTGACGATCTTTAAGGGCGAGGGCGGCATCCCCCGGGACGGCGAAGCGTATGAGGCATGGGTAGCGCAAGCCGTAGCCAAAGATCGGATCTTCGAGTTCGGCCTGAAAGACAATTTCTGGCAGATGGGCGACACCGGCCCTTGCGGGCCTTGCAGCGAAATTTACTATGACATGGGCGGGGCCGCCTCCGATCGCGGCCACACCGATTGCGCCTTGGGTTGCGACTGTGGGCGTTACGTCGAGATCTGGAACCTGGTGTTCATGCAGTTTGACCGGGATCAGTCGGGCAAACTCAATCCGCTGCCCAAGCCTTCGATTGATACCGGCATGGGGCTCGAACGGGTGACCGCGGTCCTTGAGGGCGTGATTTCGAATTATGAGACCGACCTGTTTGTACCGCTGATGAGGCGGGCGGCCGAGCTAGCGGGAGTGGAATTTCGCCCGCGCCGGGAAAGGCGTCGCGACCAAGCCGCCGGTGCCGGGGAGACTCATCCGCAGGCAAGCATTCCCACGGAGGCGAGCCTGCGGATTTTGGCGGATCATTCCCGAGCCGCAACCTTTCTCATCAGTGATGGGGTATTGCCTTCGAACGAGGGACGCGGTTACGTGTTGCGCAAGATCTTGCGCAGAGCCATTCGTCACGGACGGTTGCTCGGACAGGAGCGGCCATTCTTGTTTCAGATGACCTATGCGGTTCGCGATCAGATGAAAGATGCATACCCCGAGCTGAGCGAATCTGCCGATCATGTAGCCCAAGTCGTGGAGAGGGAGGAGCGGCAGTTCGATCGCGTGCTCAAAGTCGGTTTTAGCAAGCTGGAGGCGGAGATTTCTCGAATCCTGAATGCGGCCGCTGCTGCTGCGGGGAGGCAGGGTTCCGGGAGTGGGGGCGACTTGGTCTTGCCCGGAGAGACGGCCTTCTCCATTTACGAAACCTACGGCGTGCCCCTCGATTTCATTGAGGACGCGAGCCACGACGCCGGCGTGCGCCTCGACTTGGAAGGTTTTGCCCGGGCCCGTGCTGAGGAACAAGCGCGTGCGCGCGCGTCCTGGAAAGGCGCGCCGAAGCAGAGCGCGAACCCGGCTTACCAGAAGCTGCCCCCGTCGGACTTCGAAGGCTACCGCCACACGCGCTCGGAAAATTGCCAAGTCCTGGCGATCCTTGAGAAGGGCCAGGGTGTGAAGGAAGTCAAGCCGGGCGAGCAGGCCGAAGTGATCCTCGATCACACGCCGTTCTACGCGGAAGCCGGCGGGCAGGTTGGCGATCGCGGATGGCTTTACAGCGACGATCACAACACGGTGGTGGCCGAAGTCAAAGGCTGCTATTACCCGGTCCCGGGTGTGCGCGCCCATCGGGTGCTGACCAAGCAGCCGATTCGGGTGGGCGACAGAGTCGATGCCGTGGTCGATACCAAGATCC
>JASHRC010000151.1 GCA_030037525.1 Candidatus Acidiferrales bacterium
GAGGATTGGCGGTATCGCTATCTGGAAGGCATGGGCGAGAACGTCGAGCTTGAGTTCGTCGACCCGACAAGCACCGGGGAATACCACCTGACGATGGACCCCAGCGAGAAGGACGCCCTGCTGATGGTGCCCGGCGCAGGGCTCACACTGGCCGAATCCATGGGCTTGGCGAGCAAGGCTCAGCGTTTTAACAATACCGACGGCACGCACATGGCGGAAGACGAATTTGGCGCGATGGGCCTGAACTCGGAGGATGAAGAATTCAACCGCCTGGAAAAGTACGCCAACATCATGAAACCGCCCCCGGTAAAATTCAAGGATCTCGAAGCGGACTCCACTGCGCGCGTGGTGCGCAACCAGGTGAAGTTCGATTACCGCTTTGACTTCTTGCGCATTACCTCCGATACGGTGCTGGTTCCCATCACCGTGCAGATTCCTGTCCGTCAGCTGAGCTTTCAAGAAAAGGACGACGTCGATTCGGCCACCATGGATCTTTTTGTGCGCGTGACCAGCCTGAGCGGGCGGATCGTCCAGACCTTTGAAGACACGCTGCGCAGCGACATTCCCAGTTCTCTGCTGCAGAAGTCCCTGGGTACTTCGAGAATCTATCAGAAGGCGGTGCCGCTCAGCCCGAACCTCTACCGATTGGACATCGTCGTCAAGGATGTGAATAGCGGAAACGTTGGCGTGGTGAACACACGGCTGCCCGTACCCAGGTTCCAGGACGATCAGCTGAGTTCGAGCTCGCTCATCCTGGCCGACGACATCCAGCGCGTCTCATCGAAAGACATTGGTCTTGGGCAGTTTGTGCTCGGGGATGTGAAAGTCCGGCCCAAGCTGGACCAGTCGTTTGCGTCAACCGATGCCATGGGCGTCTACCTGCAAGTGTACAACCTCAAGGTTGACGAAAAGACGCACCGCTCCGACACCTCGGTCGAATATCTGGTGAAGAGAGACAAGGACACCCAGCCGACGCTGCGGTTCCAAGTGCCGCCCGATAAATTGCCGCAGCACGGCGAGGAATTAACCCTCGAGCAGTTGATCACGCTTGGCTCTCTGGCACCTGGGAAATATCAGCTGGAAGTGGCGGTCACCGACAATCTCGCGAAACAAACCATCACACCGACGGCGGACTTTACCGTCAAGTCGTCGCCTGCGAGCGCTCCCCAAGGGAGGTGAGGCGTTGAATCTCCGCGCTATTCTGATCGCGGGGCTCAGTATGGCGTGCCTGCTGTTGGCATCGCTCGCGCACGCGGGTAAGATCTCCGGGGTCGTGGTTGATCCAGCGGGAACGCCGCAGATGGGCGCGACTGTGCTGATATCCTCCGAGCAGCTCCCCGCCTCTCGCCCGATCCAGCTTTCCACCAACGACCACGGCCGCTTTTCCGCTGCCGCGGTTCCGAGCGGGGTGTACTCGATCCAAGTGACGCTGGCCGGATTCATTCCTGCAATCCAGCAGCACGTGCGCATCACCGATCAGGAAGTGACCCACCTGGAAATTGTTCTGGGTACGCTCGTTTCCTCGTTCGAGAAACTGCGCCGCCAGCCAGACCAGCCGGTCTCGGCCGATGACTGGACATGGGTCGTCCGCTCGGCGGCAGCCGATCGATCTGTGCTTCGTTGGCAGGATGATCCGGCAACCATCAGCAACAACCAAGACGACGCTGCTCAGAAATCCGGGCGCGGACTGGTTGAATTGACTTCCGGGGCCGATCACCCAGGGTCGGTTTCCGATCTCGCCGATTCGCCCGCGACAGCCTTCGTCTATTCCTTCGGGCTGGGCGCGAACAGCCGTCTGCTGATGGCTGGCCAGTACAGTTACGAGGACGAATCCGATGCGGGGGGCCTGGTTGCCCAATGGTTGCCGACAGGGGAGCCGGGTACCGGTCCGGTAACGACTGTTCTGGTTCGGGAATCGCATTTGGGACCCGACGGGCCCACTTTTCGCGGGTTGAGAATGTCGCACGACGACCAGTTTGCGCTCGGAGATCGAGTGAGCGTTCGCTACGGCGCCGAGTACCTGGTCGCAGGATTTAACGGCACCACGTCGGCATTGCGCCCGCGGGGCGAGGTTGCCGTCGAACTCTCGCCTGTTTGGCAGGTGTCGCTCGCCATGGTCACCGAACCGTGGCAGAGTGCGTCGGTTTCCGGCGATGCGCTTGAATCCACCCTCAACACGTTCGACGCCTTCCCGACCCTGCTCATTCGCCGCAGGCGGCCCGTCCTCGAAAACGGCTTCCACCAGGAACTTGCGCTCAAGCACCGGCTCGACAAGCACGCGGACCTCACCGCCGCCGTGTTCCATGATCGCTCAACGCACACAGCCGTCATCGGCCGCGGCGGCCGCCAAGGAGCCGATTTCCTTGAGGACTACTTCTCGCAGGCCTTTGCCTACGACGGCGGCGCGAGTGCTTCGATGGGCGTCCGCGTGGCCTACCGCCAGACTTTGACCGAGAATCTCAAGGCAACTCTGGTCTACGCTTATGCGGGCGCACTGGCTCCCACTACCGACTCGGTACGGTCAGAACCACTGCGAGATATCCTCGCCACGCGCCAGCGCCAGAGTCTTGCGGGAGGCCTTTCGGCTACCCTGCCTCGCGTCGGGACGAAATTTACGGCCAGTTACAAGTGGATTGGTGGCCCGGCGGTCTCTGTGCTAGATCCTTACGGCGAGTCGCTCTACCAGATGGACCCGTACCTGAGCATGGCCATCCGCCAGCCCCTCCCCTACCACATGCAAGTGGTGGCTGACGTGGGAAACCTTCTGGCCCAGGGCTACG
>JASHRC010000152.1 GCA_030037525.1 Candidatus Acidiferrales bacterium
CAAGTCGCACGGAGCAATGAAGAACGGCCGCCTGGCGGTGGGACTGCCGGGCGGCCGTTGGTGTTTTTGGGGGCAATCCGGTGTTCCTATTTGGGTGCGTTTAGACTGCTGAACGTGTAGATGAAACCGAGATAAACAACCGGCTGCGTCTGGACGAAATTCGTGCCCTTCTCGAAAGCGTTCTTGTTCGAGTAATCGTCGCGGAACTCGAAACGCGTCTGGAAAGCCCCCGTCCAGTTGTAGGCGTAGGTGAACGTCCCCTCAGCGAAGCGAACGTTGGGCACGAAGCTGAAGGTAGCGGCCCCGTACGGATCGGAGAAGTACTCGTAACGGACCGCGGCGTAGGATTTGCTGTTGAGCGTGTACTTGGCGTATCCGGCCACTCCCCACCAGTTCACGGCTGGAGAATTGGTCACGTCCAGCGCTGCATACTCGGCGGGGCTGAGCTTGTCTCCGAAGTCGTAGTCGCCGTTGAGTTGGAAGGCCCATTTGGCATTGGGTGTGTACGCAATCGTCGCGTCTTCTAACTGCCGCCAGTTGTTATTGGGTTTGCCCAAGGCGCCGTAGAGAGCCACATCGTCTTCGGGTCCTGCCAAATAGTTTTCCGTTACCGACCACTTGGCCGTTGGAGTCCAGGCCAGGCTCACGCCGTAGGTTTTGCCGGTGTTGAACTGTTGCGTGTCATTCCAATTGTTCACCAGGTAGCCGGTGATAGACCACTTGGAGTTAAAGGCGTACTTCGCGTTTGCGCCAAAATGCTGGAACGGTATTGCGTAGTAGAACAGAATGCTGCGCGTATAGTTCCAGTTTGCGTTGCTCTCAATGACTTCCGCGCCCGCCGGCGTGACAAACTTGCCGAAGGTAAGGGTCAGACCTTTTCCGATGGGTGCGATGTAGTCGATGTAGGCCTCCTTGAGCGCGATGTTCGAGGCATCAGTGGGGTTCTGAGGCGGCGTGAACGCGTTGAAGTTGCCATTGATAGTTTCCGCCGCCTGACCGTAGATCGTGCTCACATGAAATCCGGCGCGGCCGAATCCGCCGGACGTGGTGTCCGGTGCCTTGTCCACGACCAATTCAGCCGCATTGAGACTGAACTGCTGGGTGTTCTGGTCAAAGAATTGCAGCGTGTTTCCGCCGAAGCCGTCGGGAACCGTGGCGCTACCCAGCTGCGCTGGCTGATTGAAGTTGAATGCATAGTAACCATCGAGTTCGCCGCTCAAGGTGATCGGTCCAAGCAAGCTGCCTACCGTTACCTTTTGCGGAGCATTATCGGCAGGGGCTGCAGCGCCAGGGGCGACGGCGCTCGATCCGGGACCCGGCTCGACCAGAGCAGCCGTTTTTACGCCGGGCGTGTTTTCCTGTTTGAGTGCGGCGATTTCCTGCCTAAGAGCGCTCACTTCTTTTTCGAGTTCCTGAAGACGCTCATCCGTCGTGGGCTGCGAACTCGGGGCCGGTTGTGTGGCTGAGGGCTGGGCTGCGCCGCCCCCCGATGGTTGATCCTCGGCCCGAGAAGCGGGCGACCATCCTGAGGCGAGCACGGCAGCCAATGCGGCCGTGGCGAGCAGATGAATACGATTCATGGTTCCTCTTTTCTCTCCCTGACGCGCCCACAATTTGGCTTGTGAGTTCGCGGCTTTGACCCTGAAATAACGGAGGTAAGGTACAGAGCGCCTGAGGGATGGTCCAACTCATTAAATCTATGGATTATATTTGAATATCAACTGGAGATATTTATGTCGTCTTTACATCCGTGTTTGAGAATGAGCGACGGCCGAGATTGCTGCCCTTGCGGAAACGGGCTTTGGGGCAGCTAGTGCCTTACGAAAAGGAAGAGCAGGCCAAAGACCACGACGGGGATCAGTGCGAGCAGGACGTAGAAGAGCACCTGCCGGATCCAGGGGGTGCGCCGCTTTTTCCAGTCATGCAGCTCCGGGCGCTCGGCAATCCCGACTTTTTCCGGGTGCTCGAGATCGAGGGCCATCTCGTGGGCGTTGGCATAACGGTTCTTGGGGTCGCGCTCGATGGCACGGTAGATGATTTCCTGCAGCTCCGGCGAAATCGAAGCGTCGATCTCGCGGGGCGGAACCGGATTGTTCAGCAGGCGGTCATTCATGATCGCGAAAGGATTCGGTCCCTCGAACGGCGGTTTGCCGGTGAGCATTTCGTAAAGCATCACACCCAAAGCGTAAATATCGCTGCGGCCGTCCCCGCGTTTCCCTTTCACTTGTTCGGGCGAAATGTACTCGGGAGTGCCCATCACCTGTGAGAGTTTGGCGAAAGTCAGCCGGCGCGCCCCCACTTGGCCGGCGATGCCGAAGTCAATCAGTTTAATTCGGTCTTCGCGATCGACCATGATGTTTTCGGGTTTGAGGTCACGATGGACAATGCCATGATTGTGGATGTAGCTGAGCGCGTCGCAGATGCCAAGAGCAATCCTCACGGCGCGCGCGATGGGCAGCTTCTTCTGCTCGTTGAGGATCTGGCGGAGTAGTCTCCCGTCGACCCACTCCATCACCATGTAGATCTGGCTGCGATCGCCATCGTCAAAGACCTTCATCACGCCGGGATGGTCCAGGGCCTTGCCAATATCTTCCTCGCGCTTGAAGCGATCGAACAGAACCGGATCGGCCTCCATTTCCGGGTGAGGGATCTTGATGGCGACGGTGCGGCCAGTATGAAGATCGGTGGCTTTAAAGATGGAGGCCATGCCGCTGCGGGCAGCCACGCTTTCCAGCCGGTAATGATCGAGTTGTTCGCCCGGGCGGACGGGAAACCTCGCAAGAGCGTCGGCGGAGTCGATGCTGCGTGCCGTTAGCGCAGCCGGTAAGGCCGGCCTCGGTACATTCCGACGCGCTCGACGCCTCGGATGCGGATGATTTGCAGGGAGATATTATCACTGCCGTCCCGCTCGTTGGCAATATCCACCAGCCGCTTTGCGGCAGCCTCCAGGTCACTGCCAGGGCCGGTGAGCGCTGCGATCTCAGAGCCGCGCACCGAATGGTGCAGTCCGTCAGAACACAGCACCAAAACATCGCCTTGCAGAACCTGATGCTCCTGGACGTCCACGTTGACAAAAAGTTCGGCACCGAGGGAGCGGACCAGCAGGTGGCGCGTGCCCGATCCCGACGCCTCCGAGGCGGAGACAATGCCCAGGCGAATGTGTTCGTTTGCGGCACTGTGGTCTCGGGTGAGCAGATTGGCTTGGCCGCTGCGGATGAGATAACAGCGGGAGTCGCCAACGTGGGCGATCGTGGCCCGATCATAGCGCAGGGCGCAGGCGACCAAGGTGGTCGCCATGCGCACTCCGCCAGAAGCGGCCGCATGCCCGGCATCGATCACCGAAGTATTGGCCGCTTTGATCAGACGCTCAAGCAGTGTGGAGTGCGACTCGCCCGGCGACGCTTCGCGGAAGCCCGCGAGCACACACTCAACTGCTGTATGCGACGCAACCTCCCCGCGATCGTGGCCGCCAACTCCATCGGCCAAGACGAAAAGCCAACCGAGTGAGCGAGCCTGTTCCGGTGTGGCCGGTGCCGCGTGGCCGAAATAGTCTTCGTTCGCTTGGCGTACCCGACCGATATCGGAGAGCTGCGCGAACTCAACGTCCATGAAACTTGGAAGCGGACGATGGCCCCCCGAGATGCCGCCCGCACTTGGCGCCACCGCCGTCGCTTGAAGGCCCCTGTACATTAGAACCCTAGTCTACTCAGCGGAAAGCCGAAATGCGCCTTGGCTGGAAGCTTCCACTAAAGCCCCTCGTTTCTGAGACTGCTCCGCTCCAGGCTATGCGCGGCTAGCGGCGAGTGTTGTCTTGCCTCTCTTTTTGCCCGCAGTCGTGAAGTAGATGGCTCCGTAGATAGCCCACACTGCGGCAATTCCCAGGGCGCCATAGGGTTCCATCTTCGTGCCAATGTTGAAGAACGGCAAAACCAAATAAGCCGCCATGCACATCAGGTTCGCCAGCACACCGAAGGCCGGAATGGCCCAGTGCTTGACGAAGCTGAAGTTCGGGTGCTTGTGGTAGGCCACCATGCAAATCACGCAGCTCAGGCCGTAGAGCAGGAACGTTCCGAAGTTTGAGGCCAGCGTTACCAAAGTGAACGTGTTTGGCAGAGCGGCCATCTTGTCGTGAGTGGAGTAGCCGAAGCTCGACCAGAACCCGTGAGGCAGGGCTTGAATCGCCGCGTCGGTCGGAGCGCCCGCATCGCCGAACACTACCGAGAGTCCGATGCATCCGAAGATGATGGAGACGATCGCCAGGACCCAGATGGCTTTGTGCGGGCTGAGGTTCTTCTCGTGGAGGATGCCGAAGTGTTCCGGCACTTCCTGGTCCTTGCCCATCGCGTAAGTAACGCGCGCCCCGGTGTTGATGCAGGCGAGGGTCGTACCGATCAGGGCCAGAAACACGGTGAACGCCTCGATCAGCATGAACGTGCGCCCGTGGCCCGGACCCAGGATGGCATCGCCGAACATCACCATGAGATCGCCGATGGGCGCCGCCGACCCAGAAGCGCTCTGCATCGAATAGCCGCTATTTAGCGAGTAGTTGGTGGCGAAATACTCGAACAGATAGCAGAAGCCTCCTTGTATCAACAACGATGTGATAACGGCCTTGGGAAGGTGCCGTTTGGGGTCCCTGGCCTCACCGCCCAAGGCCGTGCAGGACTCAAATCCCACCAAGATGAGAATTGCCACCGTCGACTGCACGAACAGCCAGCTCCATTTGTGAACTCCGATGGAGGAGACGGCGCCCGGATGACTTAGAAAATTGCCCGAGGAGTCACTCCAGGGATAGCTGATGTGATAGGGCACGACCGCGCCGCTTGCGTCCTTCTTACACTGCGGGATCATGTTGGAGTCGCGCACAACATTGTTCTGCGCATCGGTTTGGAACTCGCAGTTGTAGGCATCGCTGGAGGTAGCGTCCCACTGCCACGCGACGCTGCCAGCCTGGTGGTTCAGCCGATAACCGATCGCCATTACGGAGAATACGAGCAGCGCCGAAATCTGGATCACGTTGATGACCAGGTTGGCTCCCGTCGAGGCGGTCACGCCACGGTGGGCGATGTAACAAACCAGAAGGCAAAACAGGGCTGCCACAACCATCATGAAAGCCGGCCCGGGATTCGACGCGTTCATGAAGTTGGGCCAGAGTGTTCCGGTAATATAGCCGATGAATAGCCCGGTGGCCACCAGCATCACACCCGGGTAGATCCAGTAATAGAGATGCGAGCCCCAGCCCACGATAAACTTCATCAGCCGCGCATATCTCCACGCCCTCTCGTGGTTGAGGAAGGCTTGCTCGGCGAAGTAGTAGGAGCTCCCCGAACCCGGATAGAGCTTCGATAACTCCGCGTAGGACACCGCAGTCGCCAAGCACAGCAAGAGCGCGAAGAATATTCCGGCCCACATCGATGGCGATGTCGTGCCTTCTGTGGCCTGCTCGTAGAAGGTGAGCCAAAGGAAGGCACCGGGCGCGATCAAAGCCATCGCGTTAACCGTCAGCCCGGTTAAACCTAAGGTAGTCTTCATCTCACCCGTTGTTTTCTGTTCGGCCATGGACTCTCCTTTTTCTGAAATCCCGAGGTCCGGAGGTTATACGGACATATGAATTTCGTAAAATGCAACGTTTTGATTGAGGGAATAGATGTTTCAAATGAAGTGAGACGGAGCTAACTTATCGAGAATCTGCTATTTATCGGAGGTTCTTGGCGAACACTGAGGGGCGCTGCGCGAGTGGGGACGATATACTTTAGGAGTATTGGCCTGACATCTCGTTCGACACGGGAGAGAAAAATGATTCGCAGTTTTCAGAAGCACACGCCTCAAATTGCCTCAAGCGCATATGTCGATCCGCAGGCGGTGGTGATTGGCGAAGTGAGCGTCGGTGAAGATTCCAGCATCTGGCCCGGCGCCGTTTTGCGCGGAGATTACCACCGAATCCGCATCGGCGCGCGGACGAGCATTCAGGACAATTGCGTGCTGCACGTCGAGGGCGAAAGTCACCCCATTCTCGTCGGCGACGGGGTGACTGTTGGTCATGGCGTCATCCTGCACGGTTGTACGATCGAATCGAACTGTCTCGTGGGAATGGGTGCCATTCTGCTGAACGGGTCAAAGATCGGGACATACAGCATGGTTGCCGCGGGCACGCTCGTTCCCGAAGGGATCCAAGTCCCGCCGGGCAGCCTCGTCATGGGCGTGCCCGGACGGGTTCGCCGCGCGCTTACGGAGGCTGAACGAGCGCACATCCGAACCTCGGCCGAGCATTACGTCAAATTCAAGAACGCCTTCCAGGCCGAGAGCCATGAGTGAACAGGGACTCGTGGAGAGCGCGACTCGCCCTAGGTACAGCGCCCCTTCCGATGTATTCTTGATGGCTTTCGGAATCTCAAAATGGTTGGACTCCTTCGGAAGGCTTGTCACAACCCTTTTGAGATTTGCAAAGGTACGCCTAATCGATGCCCTCGCACAGACAATTCAGGGCTATTAAAGGCACGCGAGACATCCTGCCGCCCGACTCCGCGCTATGGAACTGGTTCGAACAGACCGCGCGGGAAACCCTGGAGTCTTACAACTTCCGCGAGATTCGCCTGCCGATTTTCGAGGATACCGAGCTGTTCGCACGCTCGATCGGGGCGGAGACCGACGTCGTCGGAAAGCAGATGTACACGTTTGAAGATCGTGAGGCGTCGATAGACCGGTTCACCGGCGATCTCTCGAGTTTTCTCGAGGCACTCGAGGCTGGGATCAAGAAGGGCGTGATCCCTGCCGTTCCCTCCAACCTGGCATTTTTGCGGGCGTTCGAAGACGACGTCGTTTCCCAATTCGAATCGCTCACCCAGATCGCGCGGCGAAGTGACCTCCAAAAGCCTCACGAGCTCGAGGGGAAACTCAGAAGCCTCGAGGAGGCCATTCCGCGATCCTTGCTGGCAGCGCGACAGCAACTTCGTCTGGGCGCGGAACTCTCCTTGCGGCCCGAAGCGACGGCCAGTGTGGCACGGGCCTACATCGAGCACGGGATGCAGACGCTGCCCGGAAACCAAAAGCTCTATTACCTCGGACCGATGTTTCGCCGCGAACGCCCCCAGAAAGGACGTTACCGCCAGTTCTACCAAATCGGTGCCGAGGTGCTCGGCCAATCCGATGCGCCCGCCATTGACGCCGAGGTGCTCGAGATGCTCTTGGTGCTTTTCAACAAGGCGGGACTTGGCGATACGAAGCTCTACATCAATTCGATCGGCTGTAAGGACTGCCGCTCCCAATATGTCGAGTTGCTGCGCGAAGAGCTGCGCAAGAAAAAAGACAAGCTCGGGCCGGACAGCCAGCGCCGCATCGAGACCAACCCCCTGCGCGTTCTCGACTCAAAGCTCCCCGAAGAGCAGCCGGTGATCGAGAAGCTGCCGCGCATCTCGGATCATCTCTGTGGTGCCTGCCGACAGCACTTTTCCGAGCTCGAGGACGAGCTTCGTCTGCGCGAAATCTGTTATGAGAAGAATTGGCGCCTGGTACGCGGGCTCGACTACTATACGCGTACTACCTTTGAGGTCGCGGCAACCGGCCTCGGCTCGCAAAACGCCGTATGCGGCGGCGGGCGATACGATGGACTGGTGGAGTTGCTGGGCGGGCCGCCTGGCGTGAAGGGAATGGGGTTTGCCATTGGCACCGATCGCACCATCCTTTCGATCGAGCACAGCGGCAGGGCTCCGCACCTCCCTGGATTGAGCGTACTCGTGGCCCGAATGGGCGCAGCGGCGTATCCGCTGGCAGTGAACATCGCCAAAAAACTCCGCGCTCGCGGTTTGGCGGTGGAGCTGCTCCCCCAGGAAATGAAGTTTGGGAAGGCGCTCGGTCTTGCCGACAAGCTTGGCGCGCGCTATGCCTTGCTCATTGGCGAGGACGAAGTTGCGTCCGGCAGGTTCACTCTCAAGCGCCTGGCCGACGCCGACCAGAGAAAATTGAGCGAGAACGAACTGCTCGAATATCTTGAATCGGAGAGAAGGGGCTCGGGTGCTTGATACTCTGGGAAATCTGAAACGCACCCACTACTGCGGTGAGCTCAGGGCGGCCGACAGCGACAAAGACGTCGTGCTGATGGGCTGGGTGCAGCGTCGCCGCGACCTGGGCCAGTTGATCTTCATCGACGTGCGCGATCGTGCCGGCATCGCGCAGATTGTGTTCAACAAGGAGCGGTCTCCCGAGGCCCATGCGAGGGCCGAAGAGTTGCGCTCGGAGTTTGTCGTGGCACTGGAGGGTCGCGTCGTTCGGCGGCAAAAACCAAACCCTGAAATTCCGACCGGCGAAGTGGAAGTACTGGCCACGCGCTTGCGCATCCTGAACAACTCCAAGACCCCGCCGTTTACAATTGAGGACGACGTCACGGCCAGCGAGGAGACGCGCCTGCGCTACCGTTATCTCGACCTGCGCCGGCCGCGCCCGCACCGCAACATCGAGCTGCGACACCGCATCGTTTTCGAAATTCGCAAGACGCTTGACGAGCTGGGCTTCTTCGAGATCGAAACGCCCCTGCTTACGCGCTCGACCCCGGAAGGCGCGCGGGACTGCCTGGTCCCGAGCCGCATCCATCAAGGCCACTTTTACGCGCTGCCGCAATCGCCGCAAATCTTCAAGCAGATTCTGATGATCTCCGGCATGGACAAGTATTTCCAGATCTGCAAGTGCATTCGCGACGAGGATTTTCGGGCCGACCGCCAGCTGGAGTTCACGCAGCTCGACCTGGAGATGTCTTTCCCGCACCAGCAGGATATTTTCGACGCAATCGAGCGCGTGATGGAGCGGGTGTGCGCGCTCGTGGGCGTGAAGGTGGCGCGCCCGTTTCGCCACATGGAGTACAAGGAAGCTCTGCGCCTCTACGGTTCCGACAAACCCGATTTGCGCTTCGGAATGGAGTTGCATAACGTCACGGAGTTTTTTGAGCCCGCGCGCGCGGCGCTCAATTTCCGGGGAAACATGCAGGCCGTCCTCGCGCCGGGGGCGGCCTCCTGGTCGCGAAAACATCTCGATGAGCTCGCCGAGTTTGCGAAAGCAGCCGGCGCGCGCGGAATCTACACGGCAAAAGTGACGGCAGCAGGAATTTCGTCAGCGCTCGAAAAATACCTCGGCGCCGAGGGGCTCGGCAAACTCAGCGAAGCAGTCGGTGCAAAACCGGGGGATTTACTGGTCGCTGCGGCAGCGCAAGATCAAATTTCGCACAGCGATCTGTCGCTGAACGTAGCCGGTCAGATTCGCTTGTATCTGGGCGACAAGCTCGATTTAATCGATCGAAGCAAATGGGAATTTCTTTGGATCACCGGCTTTGCGCTTTTTGAATGGAGCGAGACCGAAAAGCGCTGGGTGAGCGCGCAGCACCCGTTCACCGGCATCGTCGAAGAAGACATCGAAAAACTCGAAACTGCCCCCTGGGAATGCCGCTCGAAGGGCTACGATCTGGTGCTGAACGGAAACGAGCTCGGCTCAGGCAGCATTCGAATCCATCGGCAGGATGTGCAGGCGCGAATGTTCAAAGCGCTGGGCCTCAGTGACGAACAGGCGCGGCACCGTTTTGGATTTTTTCTGGATGCCCTCACTTACGGCACACCTCCGCATGGCGGTATCGCATTGGGAATCGATCGTGTGGTCATGCTTTTGGCGGGGGAAAAATCGCTGCGCGACGTGATCGCGTTTCCGAAGACAGCCAAAGCTCAGGATCTTATGTCGGAAGCACCATCGACAGTGGATGAGGCCCAGCTCGATGAACTGGGGATTTCGATCAAACCGAAGGCGAAGTGAGTGAGAACGGTTTCCGGCAGAACGGTCGAAACCCCGTTTGTCCCCGGGCTGCCCGAAGGCGGCACGAACCTCGGAGTTTCCGGAAGAATGATCCCGATTCCGATGGTCCTCGCGATGATCAGCGTGACTTGGTTCTGCCTTTGGGCAGTTGATTTGCTGCGCTGGTGGATTTCCCTGCCTGCCGGGCTGGTGGCAGGGGCGATCGCACTACTTGTTTCCGTCCATTTTGCGAACCGAGCCATGCGCAAAGCTGGCGCCGAGGTATCTACCGCTCCAAGCGGCCGAGACACTTGCAACGCGCCGCTCAGGGGTCCCCAAGACCGTACACCATGAGCCGAATTCGCATTCTTGCCGAAAATGTCGCGAACAAGATCGCCGCGGGTGAGGTGATTGAGCGTCCGGCATCGGTGGTGAAGGAACTGGTCGAAAACGCGCTGGACGCCGGTGCGCGATCGATCCGCATCGAAGCGGAATCGGGCGGTAAGCGCATGATCCGCGTCACCGATGACGGGTCCGGCATGAATCACGACGACGCGCTGCTGGCCTTCGAACGCCACGCGACCTCGAAATTGCAGACTGCCGACGACCTGCTTTCGATCGCTACCCTCGGCTTCCGCGGTGAGGCGCTGCCGTCCATCGCGGCGGTCTCGAGGCTGGTGCTCGAAACGCGCACGGCAGACCAAGAGCGGGGAACTCGCGTTGAATTCGCGGGCGGAAAACTGGTCAGCGTGAAGCCCGCCGGCGTGCCGGCAGGAACGTCGATTAGCGTAGCGGAGGTTTTCTACTGCATGCCGGCGCGCCGAAAATTTCTCAAATCAGAGACGACCGAACTCGGACACATCGCCTCGCTCGTCACGCACTACGCACTTGCGCATCCAGAGGTGCGGGTTCTCCTGAAGACGCCCGCGCAGGTGATCCTGGATTGTGCGCCCGTCGAAAAGCATTCCGATCGCGTATATCAGGTTTTCGGCCGCCAGGCCCTCGACGAATTGGTCGAAATCCCGATGGGTGAGGGATCGGTGCGCTCGGCGACCAGAGAACCGGAACTTGAATCCGAGGAGGAGGCGGCAACCCTTCGCGTGAGTGGCTTCGCGTCGCGTCCTGAGGTGCAGCGCACGAATCGCAACGGAATTTATATCTTTGTGAACCGGAGGCTGGTGCGCGATCGGCTGCTGCTCCACGCAATCGGCGAAGCATATCGCCATGTAACTCCACCGGGCTCTTTTCCCGTTGTGCTTCTGTTTCTCGATCTGCCTTACCGAGAAGTCGACGTCAACGTGCATCCGGCGAAAATCGAGGTGCGCTTTCGCCATCCGCAGTTTGTCCATGATTTCACGCGCGACACTCTGCGCCACGCCCTGTCGACGGCGCGGCCGATCGCGGGATTCCCTGCGGCGCGCGCCGCGGCCGCAACCGGGAATACCCAAGACCCGCGGCGCGGCTATGCGGCTTCGGAAGCCGGCGCGTTTCCTGCGCCCCCTGGCGCGGAAATTCCGACGTCACTTGGGTCCAGCGCCGCCGCTCCCGGTCGGTTCGAGCTCGCGAGCGCGCCGGAGGGTTCCTTCGCTCAACGTCTGGGCTTTGGCTCCGATGGCGTAATAAATCTTCCGATCGGATCACAGGCAGTCGCGCCGCCGTTCTCCGAGGCTCCTTCCACCGAAGCTGGATCGCTACCAAGCCCGGAAGCAATTGCCGACTTGAAGCCGCTCGGCCAGGTGAATGCGAGCTTCATCGTCGCGGTAAATGGAGAAGGATTGTGGATTATCGACCAGCACGTGGCACATGAACGCGTGCTCTTCGAGCAACACCTCCGGGCGCGCCGCGAAGGTGAACTCGGCGGCCAGCGCTTGCTTGTGCCCATCCTGGTCGAACTGAATCCCCGCCAGTTGGCCACCTTCGAGCAGATCAGCGAGGAATTGCGCGCGAATGGATTCGAGGCGGGCTTGATGGGGCCGCGCAGCATCGCAATTCATGCGACGCCTGCGGGAATCTCTGGTGGCGACGCGGAAAAGCTGCTCTTCGAAATCCTCGACGAGGTTGCGCGCGAAAATCAGGCTATTTCGATCGATTCGTTGCAGGCCAAAATCGCAGCCTCAACCGCATGCCACGCGGCAATCAAAGTGAATACGCCTCTGGACACGACGAAAATGGAATGGCTGCTCGGCGAGCTGGCGAAAACGGAATATCCGATGAGCTGTCCGCACGGGCGTCCCGTCGTGCTGCGCTACTCGGTTCGCGAGATCGAGCGTGCATTCAAACGGATTTGACGATGCGACCAGCATGGTCATCTGAAGGGGAGCGACGGAAGAATCTCATGAAGGCGGTGCTGACTTTCCGGTAAAGTTGTTGCGCAATCTCATCGTCGCAATTGATGGCCCGGTCGGCTCAGGCAAGAGCACGCTCGCGCGCCGTGTCGCTGAGCTGCTGGGCTACCTCTACATCGATACCGGAGCGATGTATCGGTCGGTGGCGCTGAAGGCTTTGCGGCGCGGCATTTCGCTCGAGGCGCAGGAGCACTTAACTTCTCTTGCGGCCGAAACGCGGATTGATCTTCGTGCACAGGACGGGACGCAACAAGTCTTCCTCGATGGCGAGGACGTAACGGCCGCAATCCGCACGCCGGAGGTCGCCCAGGCCGCGTCCAAAGTTGCGGTTGTTCCGGGGGTCCGCAGGGTGCTGGTGGCCGAACAGCGCCGCGCCGGGGAGCGCGGCGGAGTCGTGATGGAAGGCCGCGATATTGGAAGCGTGGTTTTCCCGGACGCCCAACTGAAGATATTCCTCACGGCTTCTCCCGAAATCAGGGCCGAGCGGCGCTGGCACGAGCATCAGCAGAAGGGCGATGGAATCGACCTCACGCGCACGCTCGAGGAAATCCACGAGCGTGATCGCCGCGATCGCGAGCGCAGCGCGTCGCCCTTAGTTCGCGCCCACGATGCGATCGTCGTCGACAGCACGGCGATGGAGCCGGAAGAGGTGGCGCGTCTTGTCCTTCTGTTGGTGAACGAGCGAGGCGGCTGAGCGATGTTATACTCGAGTTCCCTGGCAGCGCGGAAGTGGCGGAATTGGCAGACGCGCCAGCCTTAGGAGCTGGTGGCCGCAAGGCCGTAGGGGTTCGAGTCCCTTCTTCCGCACCACGTCTTCTCGACATTTGCGATCTTCGCGGCGTCGCCGCCCAGGCGGGAGCGCGCCTTTGCGGATTTTCTTGCATCGATGACCGAGCGAGTCGTACGGCGCGCGAGAAAACGAGTCAAACGGAGATTCGAATGAGGCTCTCTGTAGTTCTTCTGATCGTTATTCTTTGGGAGCCTGCCCAAAGCCAAGAGTCGTACTTGCAGGCTGTCAAGCATTTCGAATACAACGCTGACGTTCCTCTGGACATCAAGGAAATCTCGGCCCAGGATCGGCCGGGAGTGAAGGTGCATGACATTACGTACGCCAGCCCGAAAGGCGGAGTGGTGCCCGCCTATCTGGTTGTGCCAAGCCGAGAAGGGAGGTTCGCCGCAATTCTGTGGGGTCACTGGATGATGCCCAAGTCTCCTACGGCCAATCGCAGCGAATTCCTCGACGAGGCCGTCGCCCTGGCCTCCGCAGGCGTAGTCTCGCTTCTGATCGACGCTCCGCCCGTTCGTCCTGGTTTCAAAGAGGACCCCGATCCTCTTAGTTCTCAAGGGTCGGATATCGCCGCGCAGGAAGTGATCGATCTCCGGCGCGGTCTCGACCTGCTCGTGTCACGCAAGGACGTGGACGGGAAGCGAATTGCATACATCGGCCACAGTTACGGTGCTCAGTGCGGTAGCATTCTGGATGCAGTGGACAAGCGCCCGGCTGCGTTCGTGTTCATGGGGAACCCCGTATCGGTTCGAGAATTCATTCTTTCTAGTGACTCACCGGAGGCTATCGAGTTCCGCAAATCGCTGCCCATCGACAAAATCAAGCAATATCTCAACGCCAACAGCTGGGCCGATCCGGGCACCTATGTGTCCCACCTCGGTCCTGCGCCTGCCTTGTTCGAGTACGCTACACAGGACGAGTTTGTACCAGTTGCGCAGGCACAGCATTATTTCGAAATGAGTTCAGGTCCAAAGGAAATTAGGTTCTACGACGCGACCCATGCACTCAACTTCGAGGCCCGCTACGACCGCTATCAGTTCTTACGAAAGCGCCTCGGCCTCGAGGCGCTCGCTTCGAACACACTGGAAAAGATTCCGGCGACGAGATAGTGAGCCGGGATGCTCTCGAAAACCACGATCGCCATCTCCTGAGCCGAGATGAGGCGCAACAAATTCGACATCTACGTCGATGCCCCCGTGCTCCGGTCGCGAGACAGAATTCAGAGGCTGCGTTTGAGGACCAATCGACGGGCGATGCTAAGAATCTCGCCGACATTGAAATTCACGAGGCGGGCGGGCCAGAACAGCTCGGCCTTGTCGCACACAGTGGATTCGCTGTATTTCACGATTTCGCCTTCCAAGCCGGCGGGCAGGGCCGGCTGATTTTCATTTGCCGCACTTTCCGCTGCAGCGAGACGCGCGCGAAGGTCGCGCGCCTCGCAAATGTGCTGCGCGACGGTCGCAGCGCGTTTTTTCGAGATGCGTCGGTAACGTAGCTTAAGGGAGTTGAGCTGCTCGGCGGCATCGTAGGTGGCGTCGACGAGCTGGGCGCGAGTCATCCATTTCGTTTCGTAGTTGAGCGTGCGCTCCCAGGTGGGCTGAGTGAGAAGCTGGCGATGCTCCTCAAGCGTGCGGGCGAACAGGCGATAGCCAAAGCGCTCGGGGTCTTCGAAAATGCGGCTGCCGGGATCGAGGAATGGCCCCATGGGTGAGAGGAAGCAGGACAAACGCCCATCGCTGATTTGGAACAGATGCTCGCAGTACGCGACGGTATCGAGCGCAGATTGATAGGTCTGGCCTGGAAGGCCAATCATGAAGAAGAGGTCCAGGCGTGAGCACCGCAGACGCAAAGCTTGCAGCAAAATCCGCTCGAGTTTTTCATTGTCATAAGAGGGCTCGCCTTCCTGCGCTTGGCGGAGCGCGTGGTCGTGGCTTTCCGGACTGATCTCCATGCTCCAGTGAGGCACGGCGGCGTCGATCTGGTGCAGGAATTCCTTCGGCGGCAGGTCAAAAAACTCGAATACGATTTCGTTGGAGAGATTCGCTTTGCGCACGTTCGCGAGAACCGATTCCGCGTAGGCAGTTCCCGCCTGCAATAAATCGCCAACCAGAAAAATCGGCGCGCGGCTGACGCGAGACAGCGAGGCCATATTGGCCGCCAGGCTTTCGGGGCTGCGAAAAACGGGCCAATTGCGTTTCGTCAGCTGGCCGCAGGCGGTTTTGGAGCTGCCGCATGTGGCGCACTCGCAGGAGCAGCCTTTGACGGTGAAGACGGCGGTGATGGGATTGCCCCACCAGGCGTTGTAAGGCAAGACGCTGCGAAGATCGCGATGGCGCAGGACCATTTCGACCATGAGATCGGGCCGCAGGTCGGCGTAATCGAGCGCGGACGGTAAAAAGGTCATGGGATTGATTTGCGTCGCGCCATCCCGCTTCCAGGTCAGATTGGGAACTTTGGCGAGCGCTTCGCTGTTTTCGAGCGACTGAAGCAGCGCGTGAAGCGGAGGCTCGGTGCTGTCGCCGCGGAGAACGAAATCGACGTGCGGATAGCGGATCAGCTCCTCGTGAAAATACGTGGAGGAAAGTCCGCCCATGATGACGGGCACGCCGGGAAGATTCGCTTTCACGAGTTTGGCGATTTCCAGCGCGCCGTGCGCGTGTGGCAGCCAGTGGAGATCGATGCCCACGGCCCTGGGGCGCGGCAGAGACGCCAGAAAGCGGGGGACGGAGAAGCGGCGGTCGACAATCATTCTGAAAGCGAGATTTACGATGCGCACTCTCATGCCGCGCTGCTGGAGGTAGCTGGCGATGGTGAGAAATCCGAGCGGGTACATCTCGAAAACGGTGGAGGACGGGATTAGGTCGCTAACGGGACCGTAGAAAATGGATTTTTCGCGAAAGTCGTAAACGCTGGGAGGATGCAGGAGCAGCAGATCCAGTCGTTTTGATTTTTGGGTCATAGGAAGGCTTGCCTAAAGACTCGGGCGGAGGTCGGTTGCGGGGCTGGAGGAGGAAGATTCACCGCAGGTCGAGGTCGGTCCCAAAGCACCGGGAGCGATGCGTAGGATTGCGGATTGGGACGCAGTGCGGCGCTGTGAAGCGGACGGAGATGTCGCGAGCGATCGATGACGTGATGTACACCACGGCTGAGGCGCACGTCAAGCACGGCGGCAAACACTGGTCGGAATCTGTGCCACCTGCGAGCGGAGGGGTCACCTGCCACGGAAAAACGTGACGAGCGTCAGAACCAGCAAGACGAACCCGCTCAGGACGACGACCACCCCAACAGTGCGGCCGAAGTTTTTCAACCAGAGCTGCGGCGAGCTGGCGAGCACCGACTGCAACTGACCGGTTTCGACCAGGCGCTGATACTCCTCGGGATGCTTTTCCTTCAGCTCTTCTTCCGTCATGCGGCCGGTGAAAATGACCAAGTCCATCGGGAAACTGCCGGGGCGCAGATGCGTGTTAAAGAAGTGGATGGCGAAGATGAACCAAACGGCGAGGAGAGCTTCTTCGCCGTGGATCAGAAGCGCGATATTGAGCCAGGAGCCAGGTACAAACCGGGCGAAGAACGGCGCGAACCACATCGCGTAGCCGGAAATTCCGATGATGCCCATGCCCCAGAAGACAGCCCAATAGTCGAATTTTTCCCAATAAGCGAAGCGGTCAAATTTGGGGCGCGGGCCGAGCCAAACGAACCAGCGGAAATGACCGTAGAGATCCTGAAGATCCTTGAGGCGCGGGACCATCGAGTTTGGTCCCCAGAAGATGCCTCGCTGGCCCTGGAAGATGCCGCGATAGCCCATGTCGCCCAAGTGAATCAAAAATGCCACAGTCAGAATCACGGCGCAGAATTTGTGCCAAAAGAGGATGGCGGTGAAGCCGCCAACCCCGAGTGCGACGGCGTGAGCCCAGCCGGAATGGCTGAAGCGGAGAACCATGCCGGTGAAGGCCAGGCCCATGAAAGTGGCCATGATGACGCCGTGGAGATAACGCTGGCCGAGCGTAAAGCGGCTGTAATAGGTCGGCTCAGCCGCAACCGCGGTGCCTTCCACTCGCCGCCGCGCGCGATCACTGGTACCGTTCGGACTCATGACTCTCTCCTAAAACGTCCATGTCCTGAAACTTATGCGCCGCCGGACGGCCCGCCGCCCTCACGACGGTCGAAGGCGGAGCGAATAAACCACAAAATCGTGTGCAGTCCGAAAAATCCGAACACGCCGAGCAGCAGAAGATTCATGAAAATTGCGGCGAAGTGCAACGCCGGAAACGACTGGGCGTCCATCGGATCGGCATGCGGATGGAAGGTAACGAAACTAGCGTTGGCGCCCTGGTGGCACTGGCCGCACGTAGCGATCAGATTGGCAGGCGCGACTGAGGAATGCGGGTCAGAAGCCAGCAAGATGTCGTGGTGGCGGTGACAGTTCCAGCAATGCGCGGTTTCCACGTAGCTGAGCGCAGAGATCTGCGCGTGGAACGTATCCAGATAGGTGGCGTAGTTTTGCTTATGGCAGCTGCCGCAGGTGGAGGAGGTTTGCTCCTGCCAGGAAGCCGTTTCGACGCGAGCGATCTGGTGCGCGGTGTGGCAATTGCTGCAGACGGGCGCGTCGGTATCGCCAGCCTTCAGCAGTTGCCCATGAATGCCTGCGAAGTATGAGGCTTTCGGACCGGCATGGCATGTGCCGCAGGTATCGGGGATATTTGCGCGATAGGTCCTGCTATCCGCATTGGTGTGGCTCAAGATTCTGTGCGTGCCATGGCAACTGGTACAGGAGGCGGCGACGAGCAGGCCGTCTTTGGTGAGCGCGAGACCGTGGATCGAGTCCATATACATGGAGTAAACATTTGGCAAGCCAAACTTGCGCGCCATTTGGGGATTGGCATGGCACGATCCGCAGGTCCTCGGGATATTCAGTGCGTACACTGGAGATTGCGGATCTTTCACCGGAACGATCGCGTGCGGATCTCCGTGGCAGGCCGTGCATACATTTGCCGCTGCTTGGGCATGGATGCTCGCGGACACGTCTTTGGCTTCGTCGGAGTGGCAAACAGAGCAATTAACGGTGGCAACGCGTGTGGGATGCGGATAGCCCTTAATATCCGTGTGACAACCAGTGCAGGGCAGGCTGCCATGCACGCTGGTCTTCTGCCTCTGAGCATCGATCGAGACGCTGTGGCCGGCCGTGTCTGTAAGCCCTTGCTGACCGTGACAGACCAAACAGTCGGAGTTTCGCTGTGCGCAAACTGAAGGAACGGCGAAAGCGAAGAACAACAACGTTGCTGGGGTCCAACGCATTGGCCCTCCCGTCGGAGCGGCGCAGCTAGAGTGTAAATTTCCGAATCCCGCCTTACTGTATGCCCAAGTCCGAGAGAACCTTGGGATTGTGTTCGTCCATGGCCAGAATATGATGGCAGCTGTCGCAGTCGTTGGGAATCGTCTTGCCGTCCTTGGAAACGTGGCTGCCATCATGACAGCGGAAGCAGCCCGGCCAGTCCATGTGTCCGAGGTCGTTGATGTACGTGCCCCAGGTGACATTCATGTCCGGGAAAACGTTGCGAGAGTAGATCGCCTGGACCTCCCCAATCGCGGTGTCCAGTTGTGAGCGCTGGGATGAGACGACGTTCGGATAACTGGCGGCGTAGAAATTTTGGAGCGCTTCCGCGATGCGCCGCCGCGCCGTCTGGCCGTCCGGATAATTCACTTCGAGAGCAGCGAGCGCCTGTTTTTTGAAGAACGGCAAATTGGTGCTGACCAGGCCGCGGAACATGGCTTGGTCGAGCGCCTGGCTGGGGAGCTGGAACGTGTGGGTCGGACGATTGTGGCAATCCATGCAGTCCATCAAACGGTGTTCGCCGGCAGCGAGTTGTGCGGGCGTCGCTTTGATGTCGGTCGATATGTACACGGTCGTTTTGCCGGAGGGATCGGTGCGGGTGACCTCCGGAATTACCTGGCGCTTTGCGTCCGTCGCGGTGTAGGTGATCTCTACTCCCGGACTCACATGGTGCCCGTGAATCCCCTCCGTCTGGTTGCCCGTCGGCCCACCGACTTTCATCATCAGCACGGTCGTGGAGGAAGTGTTGTCCTGGTCGGGGGCGTAGTGGTCGATCACCACGATGGGATTGCCCAGGAACCGCTGTGGCCAGTGGCACTGCTCGCAAGTCGCGCGTGCCGGACGCAGACTTTCGACTGGCGAAGGGATCGGTTCCGGGTAGTCGTGGAACAGAACGGCGAAAACCTGCTTCACGCCGGAGACTTTGGAGCGGACGAACCACGAGGCGCCCGGGCCAATGTGACACTGCACACACTCGACGCGGGAATGCGGCGAACCGAGATAGGCGGTGTACTCGGGCTGCATCACCGTGTGGCAAGTGTTTCCGCAGAAACGCACCGAGTCGGTGTATTGCGCACCGCGGTAGGATGCGACCGTGAAGATCACGATGTTGATGAGCGTGAGGTATCCGACCAGAGCCGTCGCCCTACGATAGCCGGGATCATTGAAATCGAGTTCAGGGTATTTTTTCGGAAGTTCACCGCGAGCCCAGAGGCGGTGATGCCTCCACCCAGCGCCGATCGGTATAAGGAGCAGACCGATCACGAAAACGGCGGGGAGTGCCAGGAACAGGATAATTCCGGCATACGGATAGGTTAGGGCGCCGCCGCCCACCACGATTTCGAACACCCAGAAGGCAATCATGCTGATTGCCGAGGTGGTGGTGAGGACGGCTCCTAGAAGCGTCACCCAGTTTTGACTTAGAAATGCGGCGGACCGGACCCAAGGGACAACGCGGCTCGATAGGGACAATCCTTATTTCCTCCGGTTCATTTCCATCCGCGACGCTCGAAAGAGTTGCCTGATCCATTCGGTGTGTCAAGGGAAAAGGAGTCCTGGCCACGCGGAAGCTGCACACGGGGAGCCACGCCCCCCACAAGCCTGGCGTGGCCAAACTACTTCTTGCCGAGCTCGCGGATATAGCCCACGAGATCTTTGACCTGCTCGGCGGAAAGCTTGTCTTTGTACCCAGGCATAGCTCCTTTGCCATCGGCGATGATGCCGGTCAATTCCTGATCCGATTCCTTCTGCACCTCCGGCGAAGCGAGCGAACGAAGATGCATGCTTTTTCCGACGGCCGTATCGCCCTTGCCGTCCGCACCGTGGCAGCTAGCACAGCGAGATTTGTAGAGGCTGGCCCCGGTTTGTCCGAAAACTGGCGCGGCAAAAAGTACTGAGCCTACAGCGATCTTGAGGGCCCTGCCAGAGAACTGAGTCATGAGAGTTTTCATACCGTTCCTCCCGGTAGATGTACATGCGGGTCGGTCATGAAGTCTACTCCAAGGGATGCATAAGGCTGGCAGGAAAAAACAGGGCGGTGACGTTGGGAAGCGCCCGCCATCGCCCCAGTAGACGACAAAGAAGACCGCCGACAGGTCGTGAGATCGGCCAGCGTAATTGGAACTCCCGTGGGCCCGAACATTCCCGCTCGCTTCGGGCCGCGCCATTGGCGAGGGACCCGAATCGGCTCGGTCCATTCGTCGAGCCACTACTTCTTGGCGAGCGTGCGAATGTACGCCACCATCCCTTTGATCTGGTCCGCGGTGAGCTTGTCTTTGTAGGCGGGCATGGCTCCCTTTCCGCTGGTAATCATCGCAGTCAGTTCAGCATCACTCTGCTTCTGGACGTCCGCCGATGTCAGGTCGCGGATATGCAAGGACTTTCCCACTGATGTATTGCCGGTAGCGTCGGCGCCATGGCAGGCGGCGCACTTGGCCTTAAAGGTCGCAGCCGCGTCGTCGGCTCTCAGTGGCGCCGAAAGCCACAGACCGAGCGCACTCGCTAGCACGAACGCACTCGCCTGTCGGGTTCTCCGCTCATTCATGGTGCCTCCTTGAACCACTGCGTTGTTTCCTACCCCCGGGGACCGGGGACCGGGGACTCAAACCTGAATAACGTCAAAAGGCATATCGGAACGAGAAGGTGTAGTTGCTGCCCATACATCAGAAGGCATAGACAACCGAGAAGGTCGCTACACTACCGTTGAAATCTGGCGCCCCGATCGGTTCAAGCGCGTAAGTCCCGCCGGCGATGGGAACACTGGTATTGGTCGGTGTTTTGGAGTTGTACCCGTAATAACTCCACTCCGTCTTGTAAGTCAGGCGCTTGTAAAGGTCGACTTGGATCAAAGCAAAAGGCTTCTGGTAATTGAATGCCAAGGTGCCGCCAGGTTCCAGCGGGTTCAAGGGTAGGACCCCGGGACCCACCACCGGATTGAGTACCCCCGTGCTGCCGGTAGCAAATGTCGCTGAATATCCGAGGCTCATTGTGACTCGCTTCACCGGTTTGAACATCACGTCGCTGTAGGCGTAATGCTGCTTGTCGGAATAGAGCTCTGTTCCACCCTGAAGGTTATCCGGCGTAGTATTGGCGAGGGCGCACGACCCCGCTCCCGCCGATGGGAACATTGGCAGCCCGATTCCAGTATTAAGGTTGACCATCGACCCGAAACCGTCATTGAAGCAGACGTAGTTCTGCAAATAAAGATCGGTGTAGTTATATCCGAGAGTGAAGGTAAATTTGGAATCCGGCTTCGCCAGCACCATGGAAATACTGTACGTCCGGCCGTGCTCGATGTCGTTGACTAGAATGATGTTATCGTTGTTCTGGTGAATATCGACCGCACCGTCGATGGTCGCCCATGTCCGTGGTCTGTAACTTACGTGGACCTTGTAGCTCTGGAAATGCCGCGGCCAGGTTCGCGTGTAGGAGTAATCGTTATATCCGTATTGGAAATCGCTATCGATTCGCAGCGTATCCATCGGCCGCAGCTCCAGGCCGAAGAGACCTACCTGCTCGTTGGTCGTGAATATCTGGCGAGACACAGTAAGAGCCGAACTTATGGTAGCAGCACTAGCGGCCCATGTAACTGAGCCGTCCGCATTTTGGGTGCACGTACCACCAGCAGCGGGGTTAAAGATGGTCGTACCCTTGGTGTATGGGCAATTCCCGCGGGCGGCCCAAAAGTCATTTGCCGCCGTGCCGCCGACCCCGCCGGGATAATAGATGTCATCCAGCGTTTGACTGGCAAAGGATTGGCCGATTCGGTCATCCTCATACATATAACCGATTCGAGCGGTGATGCGGTTTGTCAAATCGGCTTCGAGTTGGAGGGTGTTCGATAGCCGTTTTTGTCCCAGGAAGTTCTCCGTCAAGGTGGTTGCAGCGTCAGCAGCCGCGGTCGAGGTTGCACTGACGCTACCGGAGGCAGCGTAGCTCTGGTGCTGCGGGCAGGTCGGCGAAAGGTAGCTGGGTGCCGCCGCCGTGCCGGTGTTCGGGCAGATACTGGCAAATGTCGGCACGGTCACCCCGCTGGCAACCCCCGGGAGCTGAAACAGTGCTATTGGCAGCAGTATGCCAGTCTGGCCAACCACCGAGGGTTGCGTGGCGAATAGGTCGGTCGTCGTCTGGGGATTGGCTCCGGGATTTTGCCATTGGTCATAGTGAACGGAATCGAGAAGCCGAAGTTTTTGGGTGAACGAGTAAATGCCAGACCAATTCGCGTGCACAAAGATTTCGTTGGCGTGTGCCGGACCTGAAACGATGGAGTCGCGAACCTCACTTGTCGTGGAGGCCGTCCATTCGTTTATGGAATCGTAGAGGTTCACGGCTCTATTGGCGGCGTTGCTGTAGCTGGCCGAAGCCGACATCTCAAGCTTTGGGATATATGTGGACTGAAAGCTCAGCCGCTCCGTGGGCATGAAATTCCGCGTGGGGGAAGTCCTCGTATACGACTCGACCATCTTGCAACCCACGTTTGCCGCTGTGAGACCGCCCGCGGCGACTGCGTTGCTCCCGGTTGCGATGTTTACGAAACCTGTGGGCTGGAACGGCGTGGCGCAAGGGACGGTCGCGGCGGTAAAGGCACCAGGAGCGCCCGTACTAGTTAGAGTCGTGCCAGCCGCGGTGCCGTTAGGGGCATACAACCAGTTGACTCCCATATTCACGGGCAGTGTGCCCGGGAACTGACTTGTTTGGACCAGAAATGGCGTGTTGGCAAGCGAGTCGCTGGTATCGTACCTGTTCCATTCAAGGAACTGATCATAGGAGATTGTGGTCTTTGGCAGGACTTTGAAATCCACGCCCGTACGAAACGCGTTCGTGTTCTCTTCGAAATGCTGTGCCATCGGGATCTCGACGGTGGCATCTTCGGTAGTGAGCGCAGGTCCCTCCTCCCTATGGCCCGAATATCCGAGCCGGAAGCGTACGCGGGATTGCGGCAGCAGCGTCAAATCGTAATCCCCCATGCGATGCGCGAGATCGAGTGAATGCGGCGAATTCGTAGAGGCGAACGAGGGATTGGTGATCGCGAACGCGGCAAGCTGCGCTGCAGTGAGGCCCGCCGGGGGGATCGGCACCGGGTTGAATGGATTCGCCAGCAGGTTGTAATCCCAGAAATACTTGTCGCGGCGGAACAGCGCCGAAAACTCATACCACTTATCCTTTTCGATCCGCAGGCGCGAGACGTCGTTGGGATCGCCGCCATAGCCGAAGCTACTGAAATTGAGATTGTCGAAGAAGAGCCCTTGATGGTTGAGGGACCTCATGTCCAGGGTGTAGTCGAGCAAACGCGGACCGGAACGTAGATCGACGAACGTGTCATACGTATTCTGGTTTCCAGTGATCCAGTTCACGCGACCGCCAAACTCAACCGTTTGCTGCACGTTATAGTTGCCATAGTCGACTCCCTTGGTTTCCTCGGAGTTGTCCTGGGCGAAGGAAGCAGGGGAGAAGAAGAGAAACACTGCCACCACGGACAGCAAACTTAGCGGTTTGATGCCTGTACGCGGGCTCATGATTTTGTACTCCAACGTGTAAAAGTTGCGATTTCCGCCACTCGGTTCCATGACTTGACTTGCTGCGCCTCCCGCATCGCCAAATATTCGTCCCGTTTAACCTATCGGAAATATATGTCGCTAAAGTTGGATCCGTGAATTTGCGTGTGGCACATTGTGCATGCCTGTATGTAGATAGCGTTGTTCGGAACCGGACCATTCATCACCGCAAAACCAGTTGGCTGGCCGTTGTTGCCGGCTGTCGTGATGGGTCCGAAGTGGGCTGCAGTGTGGCATTGCAGGCAGAGCAGGTTGACCTGGCTGTACCTCAACATGTGAACATTTGCCCCACCGTGTGGGATATGGCAGGTCGCGCATCCTTGCAACTTCACAGAACAGTGTGGGAACACGAAGGGCCCCTGTTTGTCCTTGTGGCACTTGAAACAGACGGTATCGCCGTTATCTGAAGTTCGGACTTGCCGCACCAAATGGTCTGACTCCCAAACTCCAGCCGTTCCGTGCTGGTTGTGGCAGTCGCTGCACTTGATGAGGCCTTCATTCACACGATGGTGAAATGGCATATTAAATTGAGATTTCTGCTGCTGATGGCAGCCGTAGCAAAGTGCTGGCTCCCCCTTGACCAGTAAATTTTCTTTCGTTGTCGCGTGGTGCGGCGAGTGGCAATCGATGCAGCTCACCTGGTTCTGCCGGTGGAACGAATTCGCGCTATTGAGGTGAGTTTGCCCGGAAGCATGGCAGGTGAGGCAGCGCGCATTGATTTCTTCCGGTGAATGTTCCGCGAAGACAAAAATCTTGGTCTTGTCACCGCCGCCGGCGACGTGAGCTGCCCCGGGACCATGGCACCCCTCGCATCCCTGATGGGACGGGCCACCCCTGGTATCGAGAGTCGTCTTCCAATGTGGAGTCTTCTCCCAGTTGTTATAGAGGTCTTCGTGACAGGTCTTGCAGACTTCAGCGCCCAGGTACTCGGCAGCTTGCGACGAGGCTGCCGGGGACTGGGAAGCGCCCGCCTGAGCACGAACGGGGCCACCGCTTAGCAGGAACAAAGCGATAACGACTATTGGGAAGCGGCTGAGAGCGAACCGGTATAGTAGGCGCATCGTTCTGGACACCCCCTGCCCGCAACAAACACGAACTGGCCCGGATGCTAGAGCGAAACATCTGGTTCGTCTGTGATACTTGTCACACGGGCGAAATCTTTTTTTTTAGCAACGCGCTGGTTTTGTCGGCCAATCGAACCGAGAGGATTTCCCGACTTCGAGCATCAAACAGTCTTCTTGGGATCTGCTTTCGGCCGGCGCGGTTGGAAGCAATCAGACGTCCCGTCGGGAGCGAGCTTACGGGCGAGAATTCTACGGCGAGCTATTTCTTCATGGTGCGAACGGAAGTGGTATTGTGAAGAACGCCTTTCTTGCTGGCGTTTTGCGCCGGCCTCATTTTGTTCTTGCCCTCGGCGATGACTTTGGAATGCCCAGAGTCGGAGAGTAACTGAACTTCTTTGCCGGAGAGCGGAGGAAAGGTGATGTTCTACAGCGGCGCGATCATAGGCTTGCCGTTTCCTTCGGCGGCCTGGCACGTGGCGCAATGCTGCAGGTAGGATTGCTTGCCATCTCCCTTTCGATTGAGCGGAGGCGGCGCGGTGGGGCAGTCACGAGCACCAATCGTAGTTTCCTTGGCGCACCTCCGGATTCGTGACTCCTACTGTTTCGATTCGACTTTGCGAATCATCAGTGCTATTCCGACCAACACCAATAGCGAAATGGCGAGCGAAATAACGAGCCCCTTACGTCGATACGAGGCTTCCGCAAGAGCGCTCTCACCGGCCTTGTAGGTTACGTCGGTGACTTTGAGGCCGGCGTTGATATCTTCATCCACGGACTCGAGTTCCACGGTGTGAATCGCGACGCGCGCCTTGGTGAGAGCGTCCTGCGCCTGATTGAGATCGAGTTGCGCCGGGCCGACTTCCACGCCAGCTTGGCCGGCCCTGTCCAAAATTTCTCGGGAACGAGCGATCGATGTATCCAGCTGGACCAGCCGTGCGTGAATCTTCGCTGCAGTTTCATAACCGGGGTCGCCGGCGGAATGGCACTGAAGGCAAACGGCGCCTTTGTCGGCGCCGATAAGCGCGTCGGTTGGATGCTGGATTCCGTGATTTGAGTGGCAGGTCACGCAGCCCGGAAGGTTCAGAGACTTGAAAACATCCTTATGCGGGCCGGAGTCAAACAACTGCGCCTGGAAGACGTGGCATGTGGAGCAGACGTTGACGACAGAAGCGACTCCGGGCGGCGCAGCGCCATGGCTGCCGTGGCATGTGGAGCACGTGGGCGCGCTCAGATCGCCTCTGTCGACCAATGCGGCGCGATGCACGCTGGTGCTGTAAAGCGCGAGCTGATTGGTGGGAATGTTATAGGGCTTCATGTACTCGGCATTGGCGTGGCATCGGCCGCAGGTCTCGGCCACGTTGGTCGGATAGACCCTCGCGCGCGAATCGTTGGGCGGGAGAATGTCGTGAACCCCGTGGCAATCCACGCAGACAGCGACTTGGTGATCCCCTTTCGCAAGCCTCTGACCATGAATGCTGGTGAGATACTGCGAATACTGGTCGGTTCGCAGCGAAGGATTGAAGCTTCGCATGTAGGCGGCGTCGGCGTGGCATTTGGCGCAGAAGGTGGGAACCTGCTCCCGAGCCGGAAAATCCTTGAAGCCTTTCGCCGGGCTCATGGCGACGGACATGTCGTCGGACGTCGAATCACCACCGTGGCAAGTGACGCAGCTAACGCCCTTTTGCGCATGAATGCTCTGCGCAAACGCAGCCAGATCGACCCGGAAGGGCGCATCGAGCTGGGAATGGCAATCCAGGCAAGTATTTTTTGTCTGCGCGGAAAGCGACGAGGGGGAAGCGAGGAAGAGCGCGCCACAGAGCAAGAACGCAGGTGGGAATAGCCCGCGCGGCGCGCGTCCGTTCCTGCAAAATCCGCCCAAATTCATTTCCCCAGATACGCGTACACGGTCATGCCCACAAAGTAAGCCAGCGCGAAAATGCCCACTCCGGTAAACCAGCGCGTGCTGCGCCCTCGCCTGTCGTTGTCAAAAAAAGGCAAGCACGTCCACACGACGGCGGCCACGCCGAACACCAGCACGCCGATGAAATCGCCGGCGAACGGCCCGACATTCGCGGGTAGGAAGCGCAGAGTCTGAAACATGAACATGAAATACCACTCTGGCCGGATACCGGCCGGGGCAGAGGCGAACAGATCCGCCTTTTGTCCCAGCTCCCAGGGCTTGAACGCCGCCAAGCATCCCAGCACAGCCAGAGCGACGTACCAGGCCATCAGTTCGCGAAGGAAAAAGTTCGGGAAAAAACGGAGCTCGCGCGCTTTTTCGGGGTGAGCTTTCGTTTCATCTTCCACGCTGGGTGGAACGCTCATGCCGAAGCGCTGCACCAGCAGCAGATGCAAACCGATGAGCAGGGTTGCCAGGCCCGGCAAAACGGCGACGTGAATGCCGAAAAAGCGGGTGAGTGTGGCGCCGGTGACGTCCTCGCCTCCGCGCAAAAAGACCAGAATCCAGTGGCCGATGAGAGGGACCTGCGCGGTCATGTTCGTGCCGACTTTCGTAGCAAAAAGCGAAAGCATGTTCCATGGCAGCAGGTATCCGCTGAAACCAAAGCCCAGAACCAGAAACAGCAAGATCATGCCGCTCAGCCACGTGAGTTCGCGGGGCTTGCGATAGGACTTGAGAAAAAAGACGCTGAACATGTGCGCGATGGCGGTCAGGATCATGACGTTTGCGCCCCAAGAATGAATCGAGCGAATCAGCCAGCCAAACGGCACGCGGGTCATGATGTACTGCACGCTTTCGAAGGCTCCATCCGGCACGGGCCGGTAGTACATCAACAAAAGAATTCCCGTAACCACTTGAATGCCGAACAAAAACAGAGTCATGCCACCGAGAAAATAAAAATAGGAAAACCGGTGAATGGGAACGGTTTTGTGACGCAGAAACGCCATCAGCTCGTCCCATCCAAAGCGCTGGTCGAGCCAGTTGCGAATGTTGCCAGGCGCGCTCATTTACGTGTTTTGCGGTCTTTGCACGTAGAGATCGTTCCCTTTCACAATCACGTCGAACGCCTCGAGGGGATGTGGCGGAGGGCCGCTGATGTTGGCACCGTCGATCGAATAAACGCCGTTGTGGCACGGGCACCAAACCTCATGCAGGTCAGGGCGATACTGAACCGTGCAGCCGAGATGCGTGCAAATGGCCGAAAGCGCGTGGTATTTGCCGTCGGCCGTGAGAATGAGGAGGGCGGGGCGACCTCCGAACGGAAAAATCTTCCCAGAGTTCGGTCGCAATTCGCCAATCTTGGCGGCCACCACCAAATCGGGGCCCAGCTCTGCTTGCGCTGGGGGAATAAGATATCGGATCACCGGGTACAGGTAGGAGATGAGGGAAGCGACGATACTGCTCCCCAGAAGGAGTTCAAGAAAAGGCCTACGTGCCGGTTCTGCGGGCTCTCGTGAGCCCGAATTCTGCAAGCTTCGACTGTTTTCTTGAGAGTCGATGCGCATAAGCACTTGCCCGAAAGCATCGGCAGGCTCGGCGTCGGCGGATCAAAATCTAAAAGGCCGTATGATCGCTCACCCGTTGCTCCCGCGGGCTACGCTCGAGTTGGCAAATTCTATACTGAAGACAGGACGGAAAGTCAAATCCGCAATGCCGACTGTCGCTGCGAAGTGCAGCGGCGGTTCGGAGAATCAAATGAAATATGGCAGGAAGAAGCAGGAACTCCTCCGCCCCGCGTGCTCCCACGGCAGCCAACGCTGCCTTTCCAGCTGCGGTGAAACTTGTCAGGCGGCGCCGGCGACCGTTTGTGGCTTGTGAATGAAGAGAAGCTTCTGATCGGTCACTCGGACCGGCGCCGCTGGAAGGGTCATCTGGTATTTCACATCGCGACGATGATCGGCGATCTGCCTTTCGGGGTTATAGATCTTGGAGAACTTCCAGAGCATCTTCACAAAATTGGTCTGCCCGTGTGCCAGAAAGCCTGCCGCTAAAAAGAAGGTGTCTTTAAGCGCACTCAGTCCCAAGTGTTTCTGGTTCAATACCTGTTGGGTGCGGACGAGCTCCCGGTAAAAGCGATCCAGCGGCAGCGCCGTCGGCAGCACGGCGTGCTGGACATCAAACAGGCGGTAGTCGCGCGTCGTGAACCTGCGCGACTCGGTCATCCAGGTTTCCGTGCCCGGATAGGGAGTGTTGACGGTGATGTGCACGATTTCCGGTACGCTCATGGCCCAGTTGCGAACCGCCTCGAAGTGGCGCTCGTCCCAGCTGGGATCGGCGATGATGTTGACGGCAGCATGAATGCGCAGAGATCGCGCGCATTCCAGTGCCTCGATGTTTTTCTTGACACTGACCCGTTTCCGGTGACTCTTCAGCCCTTCATCATCGATCGCCTCGATGCCCAGGAACATGTACTTCAGGCCGAGGCGCTTCCAGTAGCGGAAGACCTCTTTGTTGCGCAGAAGAACGTCGCCGCGCGTTTCCAGGTAATACTGCTTTCGAATCGTGCGGCGTTCGACCTCTCTGGCAAGCGCCAGCCCATGCTCGGGCTGAACGAAGGCGACATCATCGACGATGAACACGCCTGGCTCCCGGATGCTCGCGAGATCGTCGGCAGCGACTTTTGGATCGAGCTTGCGATAGTTGCGGCCGTAGAACGTCCAGGCGCTGCAAAACGCGCAATCCCAGGGGCAGCCTCGGGTGAACTCGATCGAGGCGCAAGGATCCAGAACGCCGATGAAGTACTTGCGGCGGCGTGCCGCGAGATCGCGCGCGGGGTGGATCGCATTTAAATCGCGAACCAGTTGCGGGGCGGGGCCCTCGCCATCGACTGTGGTGACTCCCGGCACGCTCTGCAAGCGTACCGGATCGGAGGCTGCCTCCAGCACCAGCGGCGTGACACCTTCGCCTTCTCCGCGTACGACGCAGCGAATGGCGCCCCGGGCGTGTGCGAGGATTTCTCGCGCCGTAAACGAAGCGCTATGGCCGCCAGCGAACAGGAAGCACTCGGGCGCGCGCTCACGGGTTTGCTTGGCTAGGTCCACCACCTCGGGAATATTCGCCAAATAGTTGAGAGAAAAACCGATGGCGTGGGGCTTCCAGTACTCGACGGTGCGGAAGTAGTCTCGATGGCGGAAAATCTGAAGGTCCAGCAATTTTACTTCGTGTCCGGCTCTGCGCGCCGATTCCGCAACCAGTTCCAGCCCCAACGGCTCCAAACGCAGATAGATTTCCGAGTACATCAGGGGACTGGGATGTACGAACAGGACCCGCACATGGCCCTCCTGCCGCTACCTCGGTCAGCAGGTCAACAATACCCAAATAGACGGCGGAACTTGAGGTGGGGTTGTATTCGTGGCCTCCGGCCAGGGCGGCTTCACTACGACTCGCCGCTTCGCACCGCGAACACCTAACATACGGTTCGGAATACTATTCAGGTACAGGTCGCCGAGGGAATATCCCACGGTCTGAGAAGAAAATCAGATCAACACGTCAAGAATGCAAGGTTGATTTGGAGCTTTCTGAGTGGCTGCTCAACGCATGGCCATAGTTCGACAGCCTTCTCCACGACGATCTCGTGCCTGAGGCTGCCGAGACTAAGATTGACTGGTTCCATCGCGGTCTCAACCGATTTTTCTGTTCTTGACTCGAAAGGGAACAGATTCCCGCGTCTTGAAGATGCGAGTGGGCATCAACACATGCAGCGCACAGATTCTCGCGTCGCACGTACGGGCGGCCCTGATCGCCAAGGAAAGCGCTGCCTCCGAGAACGGCGAGAAATCCGTGGAGTAAAGAATAGATGCCGGCAAGTAGCGCCCGCTCGCTGTGACTTGAGTCACGGAAACCGGTGACCTCGGCCAAGTTTGCTGTGACCTGCGTCGTAGCATGCAGGCCTCCCCACCTAAACAAGCCTTGCCGCGCAAGGGCACCGAGGACTGGTGTCCGTGTACCTGCTCAGTCCCGACGCCATTCTGAACGCCAAGTGCTGGTGAACGGTGTGCGCATCGCGCGGAACCTCATGCTCGGGGCATAGTTCGAGGTGACGCGACCGCCGTCTCTTGCCGATTCTGGCGAACCCTGAAGGGGCAACGTGCGCGCGTTCAGCGAACCGAACGGTTGGATCCAAGAAGTGTGAAGGAAGTCTGCGATTGATGCTGGCGAAGCGAGCAAGTTTTTCGCAGCACGGCGAGCTTAGGACAGCAGACCGTGCTCGTGAAGTTTGCGATAGAGATTCCGTTCACTGATCCCGAGAATTTTGGCAGCGTTTCCACGGTGGCCGTGGCTGGCTTCGAGGGCCCTTCGGATATGTTCCCGTTCCGCTTGTTCCAATGTCGGTAGCGAAATGCCATCTGACACAGAGCCGGAAACGGGCGCCGGGGGCGAACTTTGGATATTGGCGGGAAAGTGCTCACGGAGCACGCAAGCTCCTTCGCATAACACCATCGCTGCTTCGACTGCGTGAAGAAGTTCGCGCACATTCCCCGGCCAGCTGTGGCGCCGAAGCAGCTCTAAAGCCTCCTCGCTGATCCGCTTCTTGGAACCGAACCGTTCGTTGAGCATGGACACAAAGTGTTGCGCCAGCAATTCGACGTCTGCGCCTCTGGCCCGCAGCGGAGGAACTTCCACCGTGATGGTGCTGAGCCGGTAGAAAAGATCCTCACGGAACAGGCCCTGTCGGACCATGGCGGGAAGGTTGCGGTTGGTTGCTGTCAATACCCGAACATCAGCGCGAATCTCCGCAGTCCCACCAACGTGCCGAAAGGTGGAAGTGTCCAACACGCGCAGCAGTTTCGTCTGGGTGGCGGGGCTGACCTCGCCGATTTCGTCCAGAAAAATCGTGCCGCCATTGGCGACTTCGAACAAACCAGGTTTTCCGCGATCCGCGCCGGTAAACGCGCCGCGCTCGTGGCCGAACAGTTCGCTTTCGAGCAGGTTTTCCTGCAATGTGGCGCATTCCACCACCACAAACGGCCGGAATCGGCGCGGACTGCGCGCATGAAGGAGCTTTGCAACACGTTCCTTTCCCGCGCCGGTCTCTCCCGTAATGAGCACTGTCCCATCGCTGGGCGCCACAAGTTCGATCAATTTGAGCAACCGCCGGAATTCAGGGCTTTCGCCCACAAAGGAACTCCCCAGATCCGGAGGGGTCAGCCCGCGCTCGAGAAGATTCGCCCGCTGCCGCAAGCAGCGACGTTCGATTGCTCTTTGAATACGAATGTGAAGTTCATCGAGAGGGCAAGGCTTCACCACATAGTCGAAGGCGCCGTTGCGAATCGATTCAATCGCAGTATCGATCGAACCGTGGCCGGTCATGATGACGACTTCGGTAGCCGGTGCGTTGGTGTGAACGGATTTCAGCACTTCTAGCCCATTCATCCCTGGCAAGCGCAGATCGAGCAGAACGACGTCAGGTTCTAAAGCGGCAATTCGGCGAACCGCTTCTTCGCCGGACCCGACCGCTTCGGTCTGGTAACCAAGACGAGACAGTTCGCTGCTCATTACCTGCCGAAAGGTTGGGTCGTCATCGACGAGCAGAACTGAGGCCGGCTTCATGCTCTGGCTTCCTTTGGCAGATCGGTCGGGATAGCTGGTAACACGACTTCGAAGACAGACCCCTTTCCGGGGGTGCTCTCAACGTGTATGTCCCCGCCCCAACTGCGCACAGCATTCAGCGAAAGAAACAGCCCAAGGCCGGTGCCACCGGAGCGAAGGCTGAAGAAGGGCTCAAAAATCTTCTTTTGGTATTCTGCCGGAATGCCGCATCCCTGGTCAGAGATGCGTATCCGCACGGCATCTCCGCCCGTGGCCCCTATGATGATTTTGCCTCCAGGCTTGGAGGCCTGAATGGCGTTGAGGATCAGGTTTACCAAGAGGTTCTGTAGTTCTGCCTCATCGGCACGCACGCGCAAGGCCGGCGGAAACGGGCGCACACGAATGCTCACCGAGTGGGCGACAGCCGTGGGATCGATGAGCCCACTTACTGCCTCCACGGCAACCCCAAGCTCCACGATATCCCCCGATGAACGCTGCCCCCGAGACAATCGTAGGAAGTGCTGCGTGATGCTGCGGCAGCGCATGATTTGTTCACGGGCGATCGTAGCGCTGGTCCGGATCCTTTCCGGGTCGCTCTTCGCGTCCCGGTTGTCCCCGGCAGGAGTGTCGCGCAGGATTCCCTCGACGCACGTCAGCACAGTTGCCAGCGGTGTGTTCAATTCGTGCGAAAAGCCGGACGCCAGCACTCCCAGCGAGGCCAGGCGGTGCGACTCCGCAAGGTTGGCTTCCGCTGCCCTGCGCTCAGAGATATCTCGCCAGACCTCCACAACCTGGCTCAGGCGGCCTGAGGCGTCGAGAATCGGACAGGCGTGAATCTCTTCCCAGGCCTGCGTACCGTCGGTGTTTTTGCGCACGCAGAGACGCACCTGGCGCACACCCGACTCCAGACAAGCCAGCGTGGGACAATCGCTCACACTGCAGGGGCCCGAGCAAACCTCCTCACAGGAGCAGCCCAGGACGTGGTCACGGGCGCTTCCTGTGCGCCGCAGGAAGGCATCGTTGGCTGCCATGATTCTTCGTCCTGGGTCAAGGACGACGATTCCGTCATCGATGCTGTTGATCACGGTCTCGAGGCGTTCCCGCTGTGTGCGAACTTCACCGACCAGACCGGCGACGGAATCAGCCATGGCGTTGAACTCGCGGCCCATCCAGGCCAGCGTGTCCGAACCTTCCGCCGGCAGGCGACGTTCCAGGTCGCCCTGCGAAATCAGGCGCGCGGTGGTTTCGAAACGGCGCAGACGTTGCAGAATGGAAAAACGGAGGAGCAGCAAGATGGTTCCCACGATTACGAAGGTCAATGTGCCAGCGCCAGCCACCATCCAGCGCAGGTCCCGCGTCATCGCGGCACGAACTTCTCCGGCGTTGTAATCGACAATAAGGATGCCATTGATCTTTTGCTGCGGGTTGTGACACCTGTGGCATTCATCGCGGTTGTGAATCGGCACCACGGTTCGGAGTATCTGACCACCTTGGGTTTCGATGACCCGGCTGGTGGCCCGACGGTCGGGCGGATCACGATGGCAGGCTTGGCAGGTGGGAGAATCGATCCGGAAATTATTTCCAACCGTTTCGGGCTTACTCGAATATCGTTCCACACCGTTGCGGTCCAACAGAATGAGTTGTTCAACGCGTTCCTGCTTTCCAAAACTTTCAATCATGCTCGCAATCAGCGTCCGGTCGTTCTCCAACATCTGGTGCTCGAGGGCGACGCGGATCAGGTTGCCTTCCGTCAGTGCTGTGTTGCGCTCAGATTGCAGAAGGCTCTGGAAGTGGTGAACAGAATAGAGGTAAGAAGCTGCAGAACAAGCAATGACCACAGCCACCGTAATTCCGAGGGCAAGGACGACCGTCACGCTGGCGGAACGTAGTTTCACGCGGTTCGATACCCGATTCGACGAGGAGCATGGCATACGCGGCTTCAGCCGGTCAATGACTGTTGACTGAGCCGGTACTGTTCTCGATGTGGCAGACTTTGCCAGCCGCGCAGCGCCTTGCTTGCCAAGGTGCACACCTACTAACTGGATTTCAATCTATCTCGACCCACAAAGGCAATCTGAACCCTTGGCAAATCATTGGGCGGCTCCGCTCAAATTCCACTTCCTTCCTTCGGCTGCATAGACTGACAGTTTGTCAGCCATCTGTCCTGACAAATTGTCACTTCATTTCTTCTCGGGGATTTGTCCCGTCTGAAAGCAAAGAAGTTAGAACCTATGCTTCCTTGGCGAGCGACGTGCCTACGAACAGGCAACGGAGGTGATCGACTATGGAAATGTTCTTGATGGTTTCGTGCATGAGTATGTTAGCTCTCGCTGTAACAGCCATCGCATTTGGGGCGGCAACACGTCCGGAGAAATCCTCTTCTGCTGATCAACTTGAGCTTCGACCAGCAGCCAAGGCAGTGGCCCCCGGACGGTTCTTTGTCGATCAGGTCTTGCCTTCTCAACCGCAGACTTATGTCCCAACCGAAGTGCTGCTGGCACAAATTGACCACCACGTTCGATTGGAGCAGGCGGCTGCACAGTCCTTTCTCGAGGCTCCCTCGCACACTCAGTTGCACACAAAGACGACCACCCCATTCGTAAATTGAGGCTCCGGCCATGATCTACGAGCGACCGGAGCTGCTGAAGGATCTCACGGCAGAGGAAACTCAAGAGGTTCTAGCGCTGGGAACCAAGATGACCGTGCCGAGCGGAGGTTCCCTGTTTCGGCTTGGAGATCCTGCCGACCGCCTTTATCTGATTGAGCGGGGGCAGATTACGCTCACGCTTCCCATGCGCGTGCGAGGGAAAGACCAAGATGTGATCGTCGAGGAGACGACCTCGGGTCAGGCCGTCGGCTGGTCCGCCCTGATTCCGCCGTATAAATTCACGCTAGCCGCCACCGCTCCGCTCGAAACGGTGATCATCGCTCTGCCGCGGGAGGCGTTGCGCAAGTACTTCGCTGCGAATCCGGCAGTCGGCTACAAAGTCACTTTGAATTTGGCTGTTGTCGTCGGCCATCGCCTGCAGCTGTTCCAGGCCATGTGGTTGCGAGAGATGCAACGCACCGTCGAAAAGCACGCCACGCAGATCGCGGGTCCTGGCCACAACGATTACGGTTAGACGGAGCTCAGCCCATGGCCGCTGAACCGAAACCCCAGGCCAAGCCGCCGCGTCGGCGAGTGGTCGAAACGCACCTCGGCAGCCGCCTACTTGCTTCGCTTGGGTCTTTCCTTATCCCGTATTTCGGCACCTAATCCCGCCGCCCGTTGCGGAATTGGGAGGCCACCAGGTCGTTGCCGCCAAGAAGGACGAACTGAACTCAGCCAAGATCTTTCGCTTCGGCAGCCGCCCAGGCCTGCTGATCAGGAACAGCGACGGAAGTTATCGAGCACTTTCGGCCACCTGCACGCACCTGGGCTGCATTGTGCAATACCGAAGTGACTTGCAGCAGGTCTGGTGTGCCTGCCACAACGGACTCTATGATCTCAACGGCCGCAACATTTCAGGCGCCCCCACGGCCGCTCGAACAATATGAAGTCCACTTGCAGGAAGACGATGTGCTGGTCTCCCGGAGGCGGGCGCGAGCGTGAAATCCAGCTTCCGGTGTTCATCCACTTGCAACACGATATTCTTGTTCTCGGCAGGCTGAAAACCCTGGAAGGAGACGCGGATGGTGTAGGTTTCCCGCGGCATCAGCGTAATCAGGTGGTAGCTGCCCTGATCGGTTTTGGCGTCGCGAACAGCGCCTGTGTCCTGGGAAATCGCCTGCACCAACGCTCCCGATACGGCTGCGCCTGATTTATCCACAACTGCGCCGGAGAGGCTCGCCGTCGCCTGACCGTAGGCTTTTGGAACGATCGCCCATAGGAGAGTACACACCAGCAGAAAGAAAAATTCTCCTGCTTTTCTTCCACACCCCTTTCGCAGAACCAGCGGTTTAGCGGTTTGCGGACACCCTTCTGTGATCGGCCTGATGTCCAGGGCGGGAACCGGATTGACGGGCCCCAGACGCTTTCCTATACTCAACCATTGTTGCGGCCCTGCCGCTCTCCCCCTGCGCTTTTCCTGCCAGATTCCGAAAAGGCGAAAGGCGGACTGAACCCGGGGCCATTTTCGCTTTCGAGAACCGTTGCGATGACTGAAGTGACTTGCAGGCGCGAAATCGATCTGGAAATTCCCGCCGAAAACGTACAGAAGGAGACCGAAAAGGTCGCCCGCGACATTGCGCGAATCGCCCGGATTCCCGGCTTCCGTCCCGGCAAGGCACCGGTAGCTCTGGTGCGGCGTCGATTTGCAGACGATATTCAGGGCGAAGTGGTGCAGTCGCTGGTTCCCGAGTATCTCGAGAAAGCTCTCGGCGAAAAGAAACTCGTGCCCATCACGCGACCCGAGGTCGACAAAATTGATTTCAAGGACGGCGAGCCGCTCAGGGTTCACGCGATTTTCGAAGTTCTGCCTGAATTTGAGCTCGGCGATTACAAGAATCTGGAAATACAAATCGACGAGATCGAAATCGGCGACGCGCAGGTGGGCAAAACGCTCGAGGAAATGCGCGAGCGCGCCGCGACGTTCGTCCCCGTGGAGGGGCGTCCGGCCCAGGACGGCGATTCTGTCCTGGTGAAATTGACCGGCACGCCTCGGGGCGGCGGCGAGGTGGTTCATGTCGATAACGTTCTCGTTCCGCTCGGTGCGGAAGAGACGCTCCGAGCCTTCACGGAAAATCTCCGAGGCGCCTCGGTAGGGGAGAAAAAGCAGTTCGAAGTCGCCTACCCGGCCGATTATCCGGACGCGAAGCTGGCCGGCAAAACGTTGGATTACACAGCCGAGGTCGAAGCAATTAAAGAGAAGAAGTTGCCCGAGCTCAACGACGAATTCGCCAAGGACGTCGTCGGAGCACCTTCTGCGGAAGGAGGCGCTCCCAGCGGCGTGACCACTCTCGCCCAATTGCGCGGCAAGATTCGCGAGGGGCTCGACCTGGCCAAGGAGGAACGGCAGAAATCGCAGGCCGCGGAGCGGATTTTGGGACAGCTGGTCAAGCAGCACGATTTCCCGGTGCCGGAAGCGCTGGTGGAGAGCCAGATGGACACGCGACTGGAACGTACGGTGCGGTCGCTGGCGGCTCAGGGTGTGGATCCGCGGGCGGTCAATGTCGATTGGACTGCACTGCGGCGCCAGCAGCGGGACCGCGCCGTCGCCGACGTGAAGGCCGAGCTGATTCTCGATCGGATTGCCACGGCCGAGAAGATCGACGTGACGGATCAAGATGTCGACCAGGAGATCGCGGTGCTGGCCGAGCGTAGCGGTGAGTCCGCAACCGCGTTGCGCGCTCGCTTGACAAAGCAGGGAGCGCTCGCTAGGATGAAATCGAAGCTGCGAAGCGATAGAACGATCGAGTGGCTCTACCGCACGTCCCGAATCGAAAAGACAGCCAAGGGTGAAAAGTAACTTCGATCCGGGATTCCTCAGCGCGCAAGATATTTTTTTCCACATGAGACAAACTGACGACGCGAGTCCGCGTGCCACGACCCTGGTTCCCATGGTCGTCGAACAGACGAACCGCGGTGAACGGGCCTACGACATCTATTCACGTCTGCTGAAGGACCACATCATCTTCATCGGCACGCCGATTGACGATCATGTAGCCAACCTGGTCACCGCCCAATTGCTCTTTCTCGAGTCCGAGGACCCGGAAAAAGACATTTCCCTGTACATCAACTCCCCGGGCGGCTCCATCTCGGCCGGGATGGCCATCTACGACACGATGCAGTTTGTTCGGCCCGATGTGGTAACTTATTGCATAGGCCAATGTGCTTCGATTGCTGCCGTTCTGCTTGCGGCCGGCAGCGCCAAGAAGCGTTACGCTCTGCCCAATTCCCGCGTGCTCATCCACCAGCCATGGATGTCGGGCCTTTCCGGCCAGGCCACCGACATCGACATTCACGCCAAAGAAATTCTCCGCACCCGCGCGGCGCTCAATCGCCTGCTGGCACATCACACGGGACAGCCGCTCGAGAAGATCGAAAGGGACGTGGAGCGCGATTTCATCATGACGCCAGAGCAGGCCAAGGCCTACGGCATTGTGGATGAGATCATCACCAAGCACCGATAATGGCGTTCCAATCGGTTAGTAGCGGAGGCGATGAATCGCGGGACGGAGAGCGATTTCTGTCCTACAATGGGCAGCAGGTTCATCGCTGGGCTGGCTTCAAGCGAAAGGGGCTTTGCCGGTGAAACGGTTCACCCCAGAAGAGCCGTTGCGTTGTTCCTTCTGCCATAAAACGCAGGAGCAAGTGGAGAAGCTGATCAGCTCTCCCTCCGAGTATCCGCGTTCCTACATCTGCAACGAGTGCGTGGGCGTTTGCCAGCAGATCCTCGAGGACGAAAAGCGCGAGCAGGCGTCTCCGGCGAATCGGCGCCTTCCGCGCCCGCCGGAGATCAAAGGCTTCTTGGACGGATACGTCATCGGGCAGGACAAGACCAAGAAAAAGCTGGCGGTGGCGGTTTACAACCACTACAAACGAATCTTTCTCAACCGCCAGCCGGGCGAGGTGGAACTGACCAAATCGAATATTTTGCTGATCGGGCCCACCGGCACAGGGAAGACCCTTCTGGCACAAACGCTTTCGCGAATGCTCGACGTGCCGTTCGCCATCGTGGACGCCACCACCTTGACGGAAGCGGGCTACGTCGGCGAGGATGTCGAGAA
The DNA here is from genome assembly GCA_030037525.1 of Candidatus Acidiferrales bacterium. Classification (GTDB taxonomy): domain Bacteria; phylum Acidobacteriota; class Terriglobia; order Acidiferrales; family UBA7541; genus Palsa-295. The sequence goes on from JASHRC010000152.1 coordinate 39,046, forward strand.
CATCATCCTGAAACTCCTGCAGGCTGCCGATGGCGACGTCCAAAAGGCCCAGCAAGGCATCATATATATTGACGAGATCGATAAGATTTCAAAAAAGGACGAGAACCCCTCGATTACGCGGGACGTTTCCGGGGAAGGCGTACAGCAGGCGCTGCTCAAGATTCTCGAGGGCACGGTGGCGAATGTTCCGCCACAGGGCGGGCGCAAGCACCCCCATCAGGAGTTCACGCCCGTCGACACTACGAATATCTTGTTCGTTTGTGGGGGAGCCTTTGTGGGGCTGGAAAAGATCATTGAACGGCGGGTGGGACAGAAATCGCTGGGGTTCCACGCCGACGCGCAGCCGGCGACACCGTCGCGCCGCAACATCGAGATATTGGAACAGGTGCAGCCGACCGACCTGATTCGCTACGGGTTGATACCCGAGTTTGTAGGGCGGCTGCCGGTGGTGGGAGTGTTGAGCGATCTCGACAAAGGCGCGCTGGTGAGGATTCTGACGGAACCCAAGAATGCTTTGGTGCGTCAATATCAAAGACTCTTCGAGTTTGAAAACGTCCGCCTCCGCTTCACCGACGACGCTCTCGAGACCGTGGCCGATCTGGCGCTTCAGCGCAAAGTGGGCGCGCGCGGCCTGCGCATGATCCTGGAGGATCTGATGCTGGAGATGATGTATCACATGCCGGCGCAGCGGAAGCTCCGCGACTTCGTTGTGACTGCAGACATGGTGAAGGGCCACGAGATCAATTGGAGCCTGCTGGAAAAGGCGGGCTAACGCTCGAGGGCCCTTGCGATCCACCGATCGTTTGAGATGTCCGTGATTTGCTGTGAGCAAAGGATTTGAATGTTCAATAGGGAAAAAGTCGAGGTAAAGCGCGTACCGATGATGCCGGTGCGGGATATGGTCATCTTCCCGGAGATGATGCACCCGTTCATCGTCGGGCGGGAGGCGTCGGTGCGCGCCCTGGAAGAGGCGCTGGCGGGCGACAAGAAGATCTTTCTGGCCACCCAACACGATGCCTCGGTCGATGATCCGAAGCCGGAAGAGATCTACCAGGTAGGGACGCTCGCCAATATCGTCCAGAGCGTAAAGCTTCCCGACGGCAACATCAAAGTTCTGGTCGAAGGCACCGAACGAGCGCGGATCGTGCAGGTGGCCAACGACGAAGGCTTTTTCCGCGCCACGATTCGTCTGGCGCCGGTGCGAGCCGAATCGTCGCCGGAAACCAAGCAAGCTGCCGAGCGGGTCACCAATCTTTTCGAACAATATGTGAAGCTTTCGCAAAGTCTGAACTATGACACGATGATTGCCGCAGTTCGCGTGGAGGATCCCGGCAAGTTGACCGACGCGATCGCCGCCAACCTCCAGATCCCCGTCGAGCAGAAGCAGGAATTGCTGGAGATTTTCGAGCCTCTGGAGCGCCTGCATCGCATCGCCGATATTCTGGAAGTCGAAACCGAGAAGCTCAACGTCGACCGCTCCATCAACTCGCGCGTCAAGCGTCAGATGGAGCGCGCCCAGAAAGAGTACTACCTCAACGAGAAGCTCAAGGCCATTCAGAAGGAGCTGGGTCGCGGCGAAGCCAGCGAAATCGAGCAGCTCAAGAAGAAAATCGAAACATCCGGCATGCCCGAGGGGCCCACCGAAAAGGCCATGCAGGAGCTGAAGCGGCTCGAAATGATGCCGCCGATGTCGGCCGAATCGACCGTCTCCCGCAATTATCTCGATTGGCTGCTGGCGGTCCCCTGGAAAAAGCGATCGAAGGAGATCCGCGACATCAAGCGTGCCGAGCAGATTTTGAGCGAAGATCACTATGGGCTTGAAAAGATCAAAGAGCGCATTTTGGAGTATCTCGCCGTGCGCCAGTTGGTGAAGAACCCCAAGGGCTCCATCCTGTGCTTCCTCGGGCCTCCCGGCGTGGGCAAGACTTCGCTCGCCATGTCGATCGGCCGTGCCACCGGTAGAAAATTCGTGCGCGTGTCGCTGGGCGGCGTCCGCGATGAGGCCGAAATTCGAGGCCATCGCCGCACCTACATCGGCGCCCTGCCCGGGCAGATCATTCAGATGATGCGCAAGGCCGGAACCATCAATCCAGTTTTCGTGCTGGACGAAGTCGACAAGATGTCGATGGATTTCCGGGGCGACCCGTCGGCTGCTTTGATGGAAGTGCTCGATCCGGAACTCAACCACAGCTTCACCGACCACTACCTGGACGTCGAATACGATCTGTCCAAGGTGATGTTCATCTGTACGGCCAATGTGCTGCACACCGTCCCGCAGCCTCTCCAGGATCGTATGGAGGTTCTGCGGCTGCCGGGCTACACCGAACTGGAAAAGCACCAGATCGCCCAGCGCTTCCTGGTGCCCAAGCAGCTGGCCGCGACCGGCGTGCGCAAACAGAACGTGCAGTTCACCGACGAGGCCATCACGCACATCATCCGCCACTACACGCACGAGGCGGGGGTTCGCAATCTCGACCGAGAAATTGCCAACATTTGCCGCAAGGTCGCCCGCAAGGTGGTGGCCGAGGGTCCCAGCTTCAGCAGCGAAATCACGGTGGCCAATGTGAATGAGTTCCTGGGCGTCTTGAAATACCGCGACCTATTCGCCGAGAAGAAAAACGAGGTCGGCCTGGCCACGGGCTTGGCTTGGACGGAAATAGGCGGACAGGTTTTGACGACCGAAGCCACCCTGATGCAGGGCAAAGGCCGCTTGACGCTTACCGGTAAACTCGGTGACGTGATGCAGGAGTCCGCGCAAGCGGGCATGAGTTACGTCCGCTCGCGCAGCCATCTGTTCGGCTTGTCGCACGACTTTTATCGCCACCTCGACATTCACGTCCATGTGCCCGAAGGGGCCATCCCCAAGGACGGCCCTTCGGCCGGCATCACGATTTGTACCTCGATCGTCAGCGCCCTCACTCGCATCCCGGCCCGCTGCGACGTCGCCATGACGGGAGAAATCACGCTTCGCGGCAAGGTACTGCCGATCGGTGGCGTGAAAGAAAAACTGCTGGCGGCGCACCGACTGGGGTTGCGCACGATCATTCTCCCGAAAGACAACGAAAAGGATCTGGCGGATATTCCGCCGGAGATTCAGGCGCAAATGTCCATCCGTTTCGTGGAGTCGATGGACGAGGTCCTCGAGTTCGCGCTGGAGCAGCCGCTGCCCATCGCTGGCCGCCCCCCGGTGGCCGGAGTGGAGCCCAAGTTCGGCGCGGATGTTGCACAGGATAATGAACTGACGAATTAGAATCTTCGGCCCTCCGACACCCTGCTTGGCGGGTTCGGCCCGCGACCGAAGTCTAGGAATTTCGGGAAGTAAACCCGTTTCAAAATCTGGGATAGAGTGCCTCAAACGAACGCGCCCGCCCCGGATCGATCTCACAGAAACCGCTGCGCCTGACGAAAGTCAGGCTTGCGAAGGAAAGAATCGAATGAGTGTTAGCCTTGCAGAACTAAAAGATAAGAACATCACCGATCTGGCAAAAATTGCCAAGGAGTTGAACATCCCCGGCTCCTCGGGCATGCGCAAGCAGGAGCTGATCTTCCAGATCCTTCGCGCCCAGACGGAAAAAAACGGCCTCATTTTTTCCGAGGGCGTTCTGGAGTGCCTGCCCGACGGCTTTGGTTTCCTCCGCGCGCCGGAATACAACTATCTGCCTGGACCGGACGACATCTATGTCTCGCCTTCGCAGATTCGCAAATTCGACCTGCGCACCGGCGACACCGTCTCCGGCCAGGTCCGTCCGCCGAAGGACGGGGAGCGCTACTTCGCCCTCATCAAGGTGGAAGCGGTCAATTTCGAAGACCCCGAAGTAGCCCGCAACAAAATCTTCTTCGACAACCTGACACCGCTTTATCCGCAGGAGCGCATTCGCCTGGAGACCGCCAAAGAGAATCTCACCGGGCGCGTGCTGGACATGCTTTGTCCCATCGGTAAAGGTCAGCGTGGTTTGATCGTGGCGCCTCCGCGCACCGGGAAGACCATGATGCTGCAGTCCGTCGCCAATTCCATCACGGCCAATCATCCGGAAATCGCGCTGATCGTGCTGCTGATCGACGAGAGGCCCGAAGAAGTCACCGACATGCAGCGCACGGTGAAAGGAGAAGTCATCAGCTCGACATTCGACGAGCCGCCGCAGCGTCACATTCAGGTCGCGGAAATGGTGCTGGAAAAGGCCAAGCGCCTGGTCGAGCACAAGCGCGACGTGGTCATCCTGCTCGACTCGCTCACGCGCCTGGGCCGCGCCTACAACGCCGTGACCCCGCCTTCGGGCAAGGTCCTGTCCGGCGGGATCGACGCGAATGCCCTGCAGCGCCCGCGCCGCTTCTTCGCCGCCGCGCGAAACGTGGAAGAAGGCGGATCGCTCACGATTATCGCCACGGCCCTGATCGATACCGGCAGCCGCATGGATGATGTCATCTTCGAAGAGTTCAAGGGTACCGGCAACATGGAGATTAACCTCGATCGCCGTTTGGTCGACAAACGCGTCTTCCCCACGATCGACATCAATCGTTCCGGGACGCGAAAGGACGAACTGCTTCTGCCGGCCGAGGAGCTAAACCGCATCTGGGTGCTGCGCAAGGTGCTCAGCCCGCTTTCGACCGTTGAGGCCATGGAGCTTCTTCTCGGCCGCCTGGCCAAGACCAAGACCAACGGGGAATTCCTTGCCTCGATGTCGAGCCCGTCCTAGGCTGCTCGCAACGCGCTCCCTGGCCCGGCGCACCCGATTGCGCTTGCCCCGCCCTACGGCTTTTGATAGTCTCCGGCGCAACACACGTGCTGGGGAGATTGCCATGCCACATTGCACGAAATGCGGTGCCACCATTGCAGACAACGCCGCCTTTTGCGGCAGCTGCGGTGCACCGGTGTCGGCACCAGCGGTCCCTCCAACCGCCCCGTCGCCGGCGGCCTCTGCCAACGCCCCATCCCAGCCGATGGCCGAGAATACGGCGGGCTTGCTCTGCTACATCGTCGGCTGGATCACCGGCATCATCTTCCTTGTGATCGACAAGCGTCCCTATGTGCGCTTTCACGCCGCGCAGTCGATTGTGGTCTTCGGCGGCCTTCACATCGTATCGATTGTTCTCAGCATGTTTTTCGGCGTCAGCATGTTTGCAACGGGTTTCGCCGGATTTTCAGCGACCTGGGCCATCCTCGGCCTCATCAACATCGTCGCGCTGGTTCTGTGGATTCTGCTGATGATCAAGGCCTATCAGGGCGAGCGATTCCGCGTACCGGTTGCTGCGGACCTTGCCGAAAAGATCTTCGGCAAGCTTTAAGCTCCTCGCGCGATTTGCTTTCCCTGTGCGTGCAGCGTAGGATTGGGAACGGGTGCCTATCGCCTCTGCCCTCCTGTAATGTTTCTCGTGTGAGCTGGAACGGGAAGGTACGAGTTGTGTGGGTTGCCGGGTGGCAGCATTGGTAGAGAACGTCCGAGCGAAAGCGGTCGCGGTGGTCGGTGCCCAGTGGGGCGATGAAGGAAAGGGCAAAGTTGTCGACTATCTCGCCTCCTCCTTTGATTTCACCGCGCGCTACGCCGGCGGCCACAATGCCGGCCACACCGTCATCTTCAACAATCATCGCTACATCCTTCAGCTCGTTCCGAGCGGAATCCTGCGCCCGGGGAAAAAGGCCGTGATCGGTGCCGGAGCGGTGGTCGACCCAGCCGCTTTGGTCGGCGAGCTCGAAAATCTCAAACGCTCGGGCGTGGATGTCCGCGGCCGGCTGTTTCTGAGCAACCGCGCTCACGTCATTTTCCCCTACCACCGCGAAGTCGATCAGGCAGCCGAAGCGGCGCGTGGCGAAGCAAAGATCGGTACCACCTCTCGCGGCATTGGTCCCGCTTATGAGGACAAAATGGCCCGCCGCGGAATCCGGATCTGCGATCTACTGGAACCGGAATGCTTCCGGCTGAAGCTCGAGCGGATGATTTCCGAGAAGAACGCCATTTGCACGGCTGCCTACGGCCACCCTCTTGAAACCGCAGGATTATTCGAGCAGTATCTCGAACTTGCCGCGCACATTCGCGGGCTGGTGGCCGATACGGCGGTCCTACTGAATCACGCGCTAGACCGCGGCGAGTCTGTGCTCTTCGAGGGCGCGCAGGGAACGATGCTCGATATCGACCACGGCACCTATCCTTACGTTACTTCCTCGAATGCGATTTCGGGCGGCGCCGCGAGCGGACTGGGCGTCCCTCCCACGCGTCTGACCGGCGTGGTGGGCGTCACGAAAGCCTACACCACGCGCGTCGGAAGCGGCCCGTTTCCGACCGAGATGCCGGATCTGGACGCCCAGGCGGTCCGGGCGCGCGGTAAGGAATTTGGCGCGGTCACGGGCCGTCCTCGCCGCTGCGGATGGCTTGATCTCGTCGTTCTTCGCTACGCGAAGATGCTCAACGGCATCGATTCGCTCGTGGTCACCAAGCTGGATGTCTTCGATGAGCAGCCGGAAATCAAGGTCTGCCTAGGATACCGGCACAAGGGCCAAACGATTTCCGAAATGCCGCCTGATGTGGAGACTCTCGCCCAGATCGAACCTGAGTACAAAACTCTTCCCGGCTGGAAAAAGCCTACTCCGGGAATCCGCGATGTGCGCGATCTGCCGGTTGCGGCTCGCGATTATCTGAGTTTCATCTCGGATCGACTGCAGGTCGAAGTCGGAATGATCTCGACGGGCCCGGAGCGCGACTCGACCATCATCCCGCGCGGCAGCAAACTCGCCGCTTGGCTATAGCTCGCCATGTTTTCCTTCGAAGAGGCCCGGGCCAAGGTAATCGAAGTAATCGCCGCGCACACCGCGGCTCGCGGCAAAATGGCAGCGACGGAAACGATCGACATCAGCCGCGATCCTGCCGAAGCGCTCGGGCGTGTTCTGGCCGAGGATATTCTGGCGGACCGCAACTATCCCCCCTTCAATCGTTCGATCCGCGATGGCTTTGCCCTTCGCGCCGCGGACGCCGGGTCGGCCGGGGCTCGTTTGCGTCTGATCGGTGAGAGCCGAGCCGGCGTGGCCTTTGCTGGCACCGTCGGCCAAGGCGAGTGCGTTCGGATCCTGACGGGCGCGCCGGTGCCAAAGGGTGCCAACGCAGTTCTGACGCAAGAACACGCTCGCATGGAAGGCGATTTTGTCGTGCTCGAACGGCCGGCTCACCCTGGCCAGCACTACGTCCTCGCCGGTGCCGAGGCGCGCGTCGGAGAAATCGTCGTTCCGCGCGGCACGCGCTTGAGTTATGCCGAGCTCGCCATGGCTGCGGAGGTGGGTCGCGCCCGCTTTCAGGTGAGCCGCCGGCCGCGGGTGGCCATCCTTTCCACGGGCGACGAACTGATTTCGCTCGACGATAAACCCGGCCCTTTTCAGATCCGCAATAGCAACAACATCTCACTGGCAGCTCAGGTCGCCCTGGCCGGAGGCCAACCCGTTCTGGCGGGCAATGCACGCGATGAAGTCTCTGAGCTCCGCGCGCGCATGGAACGCGCCCTCGAGGCAGACCTGCTCATCCTGAGCGGTGGCGTCTCTGCAGGGAAATACGATCTTGTTGAAAAGGTTCTCGAGGATCTCGGCGCGCAAATCTTTTTCGATGCAGTAGCAATTCGCCCCGGAAAACCAGCCGTTTTCGGCTGGTGCTGCGGCAAACCCGTTTTCGGCCTTCCCGGCAATCCGGTTTCGACGATGGTCACGTTCGAGCTCTTTGTCGTGCCCGCCATCGAATCTCTTAGCGGTTATGCGCCCAAGTCTCTGCCGTTGTTCAAAGCGAAACTTGCCCATCCGGTTGCCGAAAAGGGGCCGGTGGCTCATTTCCTTCCGGCGCGCGTCAGCTGGCCTTCCGGAGAAACGGGCGGCGACCCGAAGGTCGAGGTCCTCCTTTGGGAAGGGTCGGGGGATGTCGGCGCAGTCGTGCGCGCAAACTGTTTTCTGGTCATTCATACCTCGCGATTTCAATTGGAAGCCGGCGAATGGGTGGACGTATTTCCTCGTCGCGGTAAACTCTGATTCCGAAGTTGGCCGGGTAACCCTGGGATTGCGCCAAGCGTCCTAATTCCGGCGCGCCGCCACCGGCCAACGGCGCGCCACCGCCTCAGCCGGACGCGGTAATCAGAATAGGAGGGCACATGCGAAAGCTCATTGGGCTCGGTACTGCCGCTTTTCTTTTCTTGTTCTTGCTGTCAACTCACGCGATCGCGCAGGAGAAGGGGGGCGGACACCCCGAAGTCGGTGGAGGCCACATTCCAGCTCATGGCCCCGCTCCTTACAAAGGTACGCCGCATCCAGCGACTCCTGATCGCCGCTACGATCAGAAGCCGGGCCACCCCAACGCGCCGCACGTGGAGGCGAAAGGAGATCACTGGGTCGGACATGATACAGGTCCTAACGATCCTCACTATCACCTCGATCATCCCTGGGAACATGGTCATTTTCCGGGAGGCATCGGGCGCGCCCATGTGTGGCACCTCGCGGGTGGCGGACCGAGCCGCTTCTGGTTTGGAGGCTTCTATTTCAGCGTGGCCCCCTACGACGTTATCTTCTGCAGTGACTGGCTTTGGGGTTCCGACGAGATCATCATTTACGACGATCCGGACCACATCGGCTGGTACCTGGCCTACAACGTGCGTCTGGGAACCTACGTCCACGTGATGTATCTCGGGGCGTAAATCGCGCGAAATTTTGTGGCACGATCAACGCTCCTGCCGTCTCCCAAGGTGGCAGGAGCGTTTCCCTTCGAGGAGGAGAATATGCCTGCCTTTTTGAATTCCCTTCGTCGGTGGCCGGTCGCCGCAGCAGTCGTCCTTTTGCTTGTGCTTGCTCTGGCCCGGTCGCTTGATTCGGCTCCCCCGGCCCGCCCACCCGCACACGCCGATCTCAATCCCGCGATGGTCACCTATTTGCATCCGGATCAAATTAAATGGACCGGCAGGCCTGGCGTTGCCGAGCAGGCCGTCCTGATGGGCGATCCGACCAAGCCGGGTCTGTATATCGTTCTCATCAAATGGTACCCGCACAATTTTAGCCACCCGCACACGCATCCGAACGACCGCTACGCAATGGTGCTCTCGGGCACTTGGTGGGTCGGCAGCGGGACAAAATTCGATCCCGATTCGACCATGCCGATGCCTGCCGGCAGCTATGTCGTGGATCTGGCCAAGCAACCGCACTTTGACGGTGCCAAGGACGAGCCCGCGGTCATCGAGATTGTCGGGGAAGGCCCCGCTACTACGACCCCTGCGGAACAGAAATGACTGCCTGCTCGGTCGAGGCTGGGCCATCGGGCGACGCTCTCCTGGGTCCGGGGCCGCTTGAAAGGAGTCCCAGATTCAAGAGACACTTTTCTTGACACGCTTTGCGAAACGGATGTATTTAGGCAATCATGAAAACACAATTTCGTCTGCTGATTCCGCTCGCGACTTTGTTTGTCTGTGTGTCCGCCGTGGCTCAGGAGCCGGTCGTCGGCGTTGCCGGTGCCGAGGCTGATGCCTTGTTCACCAGCAAAAATCCCCAACTGAACACGAACAAGCAGGCCGCCTATCACATCATGAAAGACCTGCTCGAAGCGAATCACTGGGAGCTGGCGGACAAGTGGCTGACGGCGGAATACCATCAGCACAACCCCAACGTCGCTTCCGGGCGCGATCCCGTCGTGAAATTCTTCGAGTCGATTCGGAAGCCGACTCCGATTCCCGAACACCTCGGGACGAAAATCGTCGCGGTCGTTGCCGAAGGCGACCTGGTGATTGTCGTTACGCCGCGCGAGTTCACCGACCCGCGCGACCCCTCGAAGAAATACAGCACCTCGTGGTTTGACATGTGGCGCTTCAAGGACGGCAAAGCCGACGAGCACTGGGACGGCGCCACGATTACTCCGCCTCCACCCAAGAGCAACTAGCGAGGTCTCTGCGAGGGCGTGGACAGAGGAGTGCCGCTCGAGTTGCGGTCTCTCTGGCTTTGTCTCTGGCGGCTGATTTTCTTGGGGAGCTGAAACAATGAAGCGTGGCCAGACGCTCTCGCACTATGACCGATCCGGCCGCGTGCGCATGGTCGATGTCTCAGAAAAGCCCTCGACCGCTCGCCGGGCTGTGGCGCACGCCTTCGTGCGCATGAAGCCCGCCACGGTTCGGAGCCTCCAGCGCTGGGAATCGCCCAAGGGCGACCCGCTGGAAGTGGCTCGAATCGCTGGAATCTCGGCTGCCAAGCGCACCTCCGAGCTGATTCCACTTTGTCACCCCCTCGCCTTGACGCACGTGGATGTGCGCGCGAAGCTGTGCAAGAATGGAATCGGGATTCGCTCGGAAGCAACGACCACCGGCCCAACGGGAGTCGAAATGGAAGCGCTCACAGGCGCCGCAGTCGCTGCTCTGACGATCTATGACATGTGCAAGGCCCTCGAGCGCGGCATGGAAATCACCGGATTGCATCTGGTAGAAAAATCAGGCGGCCGGAGCGGCACCTACGTGCGCGACCGAGTGAGCGATCGGTGATGGCTCCGGCAAAAGATGTCCGCGTGCTGGTCGTGGACGATAATGCGTTGATCCTCGACCTGCTGATGAAAGGGCTGGCGCCGCATTGCCAGACCTCCGCGGCCGCTGACGGCGCCGACGCGCTGCTGAAGATCGTCGACGATCCGCCCGACCTGATTCTTTGCGATTACCGCATGCCGGGACTCGACGGTCGTCAGCTCTACGAAAAACTGCGTGCGCGTCAGCAAACGCGCCATATTCCGTTCATCTTCCTTGCCAGCCGAAGCGATATGGAAGAGAGACTCCGGCCCATCGTGGAAGGTGTCGAAGAATTCGTGGTCAAACCGTTTTTCCTCAAGGACGTCGTTCGCCGCACCAAAAAAGTGATCGACCGCCTCCAGCTGGAAAAGCTGCAAAATCGTGCCGTTCGGCCGGGCGTGATTCAGGGCCGGCTTGAGGAAATGAGCATTTTGGACTTGATGCAGTCGCTCGAGATGGGTCAGAAGTCCTGCCGGTTGACTGTCCGTCGCGACGGTGAAGCCTGCCAGATGTTTTTTGCTTCCGGGCAATGCGCGGACGCAACGCTGGGCTCAGTGGAGGGCGAAGAGGCTGTTTTCCAGGTGGTACGTTGGCCCGCTGGTGAATTTGAGATCGACTTCAATTCCACCGCGTCTCGCTCCACCATCTCTCGGACCACGACCGGCCTGTTGATGGAGGCGTTGCGTTTGGTCGACGAAAGCCAGCGCGACTCGACTTCCGTCGAAGGCGTCGAGACCGCCGGCTAGCTCACGCTGTCCATGCGCGTTTCCATTCTGACGATCAGCGACTCGGTTTCGTCGGGCAAGTCCGAGGATCGCTCCGGGCCGGCCGTCGCCCAGCGCTGCCGGGACCTTGGTTGGCAAGTTGTGTCGACGGCCCAGCATGCCGACGACCGCGGCTCGATCGAGTCGTTTCTCAAGCAGACCGCCGACTCCCGTTCCGTGGATCTCATTTTGACCACCGGCGGAACGGGCCTCGGTCCTCGCGATGTGACGCCAGAAGCGACCGCCGCCGTGATCGAGCGCACCATCCCAGGTTTTCCGGAGCGGATGCGTGCGGCAGGCGCGGCCAAAACTCCGCGGGCGATTCTTTCTCGTGGCGCAGCTGGCATCCGCGGCACAACCATCATCATCAATCTGCCAGGCAGTCCCGCCGGTGCAGTCGAATCCCTCGATGTGATCGCGAACCTTCTTCCGCACTCTGTCGACGTTCTCCACGGCCACCACCACAGCTAGCTGCCCATAAGCCTTTCGGTGGAAGGGCGGGTCTTCAGGCCGTAAGCGGCCCGTTATGAGAGGGGCTCGAGCCCCAGAGGCCTCCTGAACCGCTCTGAATTCGGACCCACCCCTCGAGCGAAGTGGCACAACGTGCAAGCCGAACCGTTCTGCGCTAGACTCCGGGTCGGTTTGTGAGCATTCTGGTCATAAGATTTTATGGGAATCTTGGGGGTGGAAATGAGCCCGCAAAGGAACCCGCGCGCCAGCAAATCCAAAGCGAGCCCGAAACGAAAACATTATCGCCGCATCGCAACCGAAGAAGCCTGGTCAATTCCCGAACAGATGGACGCGCAGCGCGAACTGGTCGCCACGACCAAGGAATACGATCCCGATCTCTTCCTTTGGCGCATTCAGACGGACCCGAACGGGCCCGTCCACCACAAACTGCTTGATCTGGAGAACATGCGCCTGAAGGAAATGGACAAATATGATGTCGAGATGCATCTGCTCGCTCTGACTTCGACCGGCGTGCAAATGATGGCGCCGGATCGAGCTGCCGCCGTCGCCGAAACCGCTAACGACCGCCTCGCCCAAGCGATCCAGCACCAGCCCGACCGCTTCTCGGGCCTCGCGACGATTCCCGTGCAAGATCCTCCGCGAGCGATCCAGGAAGCCGAGCGCGCCATCAGCAAGCTCCAGCTCAATGGCATCATGATCAATTCGCATACCAACGGCGAATATCTCAGCGAACGCAAATACTGGCCGATTCTGGAAGCCATCGAAGGCTTGAACGTGCCGCTCTACATCCACCCACGTGCGCCGATCCCGTTGATGGCCAAGGCGTATCGTACCGATCATCTGGAGCACGCGATTTGGGGCTATCAGGCCGAGACCGGCCTTCACGGGTTGCGAATCATTACCGGCGGGGTGCTGGACCAGTTTCCGAAGCTGCAGATCGTTCTCGGGCACATGGGCGAGGGCCTGCCCTACTGGCTCTACCGCCTCGATTTCATGCACGGGCGCGTCCGCATCGGCTTCGATCGCCCGAAACTCAAGCTCACTCCCAGCGAATACATCAAGCGCAATTACTTCATCACCACCAGCGGCATGAACTGGGAGCCGACACTGAAATTCTGCATCGAGGTTCTTGGCGCGGACCGCATCATGTTTGCCATCGACTACCCATATCAGGATCACGAGGACGCGGTCGAGTTCCTGGATGCCGCCCGCATCCCGGAAAAAGACAAGCAGAAGATCTATCACGAGAACGCCGAGCGCGTTTTCAGAATCAAGAAAGCGAAATCAACGGGCCAGTGAGTTCAGAGAATCCCGGACCGGACAAGCGGAACGCTTCCTTTCTCCGCCAGCTCTCGATGGCCATGGAGCTTCCATTCGTCATGGTGGGCGGGATTCTCGTCGGCGGTGCAGTCGGCTATTTTTTCGATCGCTGGCTGCGCACGTCGCCGGCCCTCACGCTTCTCTGCGGCGCGTTTGGATTCGGAATCGCGCTCCGGGACATCCTTCGCCGCCTCTCTCACGAGACCAAACGGCGGAATCAAGGAAGCGGCCGTGGTGGAAGCTAACAGCTACTACGCCGCCGCGGAGCGCCGCATCGAGTACATCACACTCGGAATCGGCACTGCTGCGACCATCGCCGCCGTCGTTCGCTGGGGTATTCGCTTCGGGGCAGGAGTTGCAGCCGGCTCGATTCTCGCCTGGCTGAATTACCGCTGGCTGAAGCAGGGAGTCGGCGCGCTGGCGGGCCTCGTCAAAGCGCAGGAAGGCGCCGAGCGAGTACGCGTGCCACGCAGCGTCTACTTCAAATTCATGGGCCGCTACGTTTTGTTGATCGCGGCGGCGTATGTTATCCTGACTCGTTTTAACGTACCCGCGGCAAGCCTTCTGGTAGGGTTCGGCACGCTGGTGGTGGCCGTGCTCGGGGAAATTGTCTGGCAGCTTTTCGGCACCCATAAACCAAGTCTCTGAAAGGGACGATGGAACAGCCAATCTGGGTCGCGGTGGTGGTAAATAAGCTGCTCGGCAAACCTGTCGCGGTGCTTCTCCACGCCCTGCATGTTCGGTCCGCCAATCCCGACTACCCTATTTCAAATTCGGTCTCGATGGAGATCCTCGTCTTCGTCGTGGCCGTGCTTTTCTTCCTCTGGCTGAAGGCGCGCATTTCGGTCGACCGTCCTGGCGCAACGCAACAGGTGATGGAAACGATCATCACCAATCCCATGGGCGTCGGCATTCGCGACTTGATTCACGACAACATTCATCACGGCGGTGAGGAATATCTTCCGCTGATCGGAACCATCGGCATATTTATTCTGTTCTGCAATCTGATCAACGTGATTCCCACGCTGGACGCCCCGACGGCGACGGTCACCGTCCCGCTCGGTTGCGCTGTAATCGTCTTCGTTTATTACAACCTGATGGGCATCGTGAAGCGCGGCTTCGGCGGCCATGGAAAGCACTTTGTCGGTCCGATTCCCGTGATGGCCCCGCTGATGCTGCCCATCGAAATCTTCAGCCATCTGTTCCGCATGCTTTCGCTGACCGTTCGGCTTTGGGTCAATATGCTTGTCAGCGAAATGCTGTACGTGATCTTCCTCGGCATGATGCTCTCGATTTACGTGGCGCTGGCGAAACTCGGTGCCGCCGGGCAAGCGGCGGCAATTTTCCCCCTGCTGATTCCGCTGGCTTTCATCTTGCTTCATATCGGCGTGGCGATTTTGCAGGCATTTGTTTTCACGATTCTTCCGATCATTTACGTGGCAGGCGCCGTCGAAGAGCACTAATCCGGCATTGTCGTCGCTTCAGTGTGAGACCGGCTCCCCCCAAGGCTGCCGGGAACCACCTCCTGGCGGCAAATTCATAACGAGGAGAACACCATGAGAAGGTACGCGTTGTTGCTGCTGGCGGCGATGGTGATCGTGCTGTTCGCGCCGGCCGCATTCGCACAAGGAGCGGGCGGCGGAGCAGAAGCGATTCCGAACTGGGTCGCGCTCGCAGCAGGATTCGGCATGGCGATCGCGTCTGCAGGCGGAGCGATCGGCCAAGGCATTGCCACGGCTCACGCTTGCGAAGGCCTCGCGCGCAATCCCGGCGCGGAAGCCGCGATTCGCTTCGCGCTGATTTTGGGTCTCGTGTTGATCGAGTCGATGGCGCTCTATACATTCGCCATCATCTTCCTGAAGGTCAAGTAACTGGAACGAACTTCAAGCCCCGGTTCGTCGCAAACCTCCGGGCTTTTTTTCGTCTCGCAGTTTCGCGCCTGAAATCGGAGACTCTTCTTTAAGAGGTCGGAGCCTTCGCTCTGACGTTAACACGCATTCTCGCGGGCTTCCGCCCCGGAAGCCGCGAACTCCTGCAGGGAGTCGTGTGCCGCGTTACTCGTAAAAGCAGTTGGAGATAAACGCTTATGAGCGTCGAAGCAGGGGGGCTCGGAATCAGTCGCGTAGGCCAAGTCGCGATTAACGTAAAGGATGTCGCGCGTGCGACCGCGTTCTATGGCGACGTGCTCGGATTGAAATTCCTTTTCTCCGCCGGGCAGTTGGCCTTCTTTGATTGCGGCGGCGTTCGCCTCATGCTGGACAAGCCCGAAAACGCCGAATTCGATCATCCCAGCTCAATCCTCTATTTCAGCGTTCCCGATATTCAGGCCGCGCACCAGAAGCTTCGCGAGGCTGGCGTTTCCATCTTGGAAGCCCCGCGCATCGTCGCGCCGATGCCGGATCACGACCTCTGGATGAGCTTCTTTCGCGACACCGAAGGAAACGTGATGGCGCTCATGAGCGAAGTGCCGCGGAAGCGATAGAGCCGCTCAGATTCAGGG
>JASHRC010000153.1 GCA_030037525.1 Candidatus Acidiferrales bacterium
TTTCTGCTCGGCGTGGCCGTGGCCTTACTCGTGCGTGCGGCGGGCGGTCAGACCCGCCGTCCCGCCCGTTCGTATTATGTTTGAACTTTCTTGTCGCCATGCCGACATCTCGAGTCAAAACTGAGATCAATCAACGGCCGCCTTGTTTGAGGTAGAAAAATAAGTTCCCGTCTCCACTCACAGGAGCAAGCGCTGACTGGGAAGGCCCAGACTTGAACAAACGGATGAGGTTCTCCGCCTGTCATGCCTCATCTGGATCCGGAACCTGGTCGTTGCCGACTCAGTTTGCCAATCGTCAGGGAGCGAGAATGGGTCACGGCTGTGCGGCTCGGATCTGGAATTCCGGCTGTTGCGAGAGCCCTTGCAGTGCGTGACCCGATTCTGCTTCGACCATGCTGGGGAACCGAGACGGTGCGCTTGCGGAACGTCGTCTTTATCTCGTCAAACTTGTGCTAAGGTAATCGGTTCTCGCGATCGGTAGCCGAGCGGCTCGGTCTCCATTGGCTGGGGGATTTTCGATGAAGAGTTCCTATAGCGGCATCCACGTCCCGTCGGAAGGGAAGCCCATCGAGTACATCGGCGGTGAGTTCCGCGTGCCCGACAGGCCGATCATTCCCTTCATCGAAGGCGACGGCACGGGGCGCGATATCTGGAGGGCATCGCGCCGTGTATTCGAAGCCGCCGTCGAGCGGGCCTCGAACGGACGGCGCAAAATCGCCTGGTTGAAACTCTACGCGGGCGAGGAATCCTACAATCTATTTAAGGACTGGCTCCCGCAGGATACCGTTGATGCCATCCGCGATTTTCGCATCGCCATCAAAGGGCCGCTCACGACTCCGGTCGGTGGGGGCATCCGCTCTCTCAATGTAACGCTGCGCCAGGTGCTTGATCTTTATGCCTGCGTGCGGCCGGTGCGCTATTTCGAGGGCGTTCCCACGCCGATGCTTCACCCCGAGCGCATGAATGTAGTCATCTTCCGTGAAAACACCGAGGATGTGTACGCGGGGATCGAATGGAAATCCGGCACCGCCGAAGCCGAAAAAATAGCTGCCTTCATAAACGACGAAATGCTGAAAGGCACCAACAAGCGCTTGCCCCCTCTTGCCGGCATCGGCATTAAACCCATTTCGCCCGCCAACACCAAGCGCCTGGTGCGCCGCGCGATTCAATATGCGCTGGAGAATAATCGCCGCGTCGTCACCCTCGTTCACAAGGGCAACATCATGAAGTTCACCGAAGGCGCCTTTCGCGACTGGGGCTACGAGCTTGCCACCCAGGAGTTTCGCGACCAGATCGTCACCGAGCGCGAGAGCTGGATTCTGGGCAATAAAGACAGCGATCCCAGCATCTCCATCGAGAAAAATGCGTCGCTCATCGAGCCCGGGCTCGAACAGGCCACCGAAGATTTCAAAAAGAAAATCGCCGCCGAAGTTCAACAAACACTTGATGCCATCTATGCGACTCATGGCCGCGGCCAGTGGAAGAAGAAGCTGCTCATCAATGATCGCATCGCCGATTCGGTTTTCCAGCAGGTGCTGACGCGCGCCAGCGAATATCAAATCTTCGCGACGCCCAATCTCAATGGCGATTACATCTCTGACGCTTGCGCTGCGCAGGTCGGAGGCCTGGGGATCGCGCCGGGCGCCAATATCGGCGACGGTTTCGGCTGCTTTGAAGCCACCCACGGGACCGCTCCCAAGTACGCCGATAAGGACGTCATCAACCCCTGTTCGGTAATGCTTTCCGGAGTGATGATGTTCGAATTTATGGGCTGGAAAGAGGTTGGTCGACTGATCGAATCCGGCATCGAGCGCACGATTCAGCAAAAGCGCGTGACGTACGATCTCGAACGGCTGATGAGCGGCGCGACGAAGGTCAGCACCACCGATTTCGCCACCGCCATCATTGAAAATATGAGCGCGCTCGCACCGGTCGGCCGCTGATTTCGAAATCGCAAGCAGAAATCGCGTTCGGGTTGCGCCCTATCGCTCAGGAGAAATTGCCATGCGCAGGAAAGTGACCGTTGTCGGCGGCGGCTTCGTCGGCTCGACCACCGCTCAACGAATCCATGACGCCGACTTAGCCGACGTAGTCCTCACCGATATCTTGGAGGGAGTGCCGGTGGGCAAAGCCCTCGACATGGCCGAATCGGCGCCGATCCTGGGCGCAAACGCCCTGGCCGTCGGAATCTCGACCGTGGCGGGCGACTACCAGGAAACCGCCGACAGCGACATCGTTGTCGTCACGGCCGGCTTCCCGCGCAAGCCTGGCATGAGCCGCGACGATCTTCTTAAAGCAAATTATGATGTGATTAAGGCCGTCGTCGGAGCTATCGTCAAGCTGTCGCCAGAGGCGATCCTGATCATTGTCACCAATCCCCTCGACGCGATGGCGCAGGCCGCCTTCCGGGCAAGCGGATTCCCCAAGCAGCGCGTGATCGGGATGGCGGGCATCCTCGACTCCGCGCGCATGAGTACCTTCGTGGCTCGCGAACTCGGCGTGTCGGTTGAGAATATCCACTCGTTCGTGCTCGGGGGCCATGGCGACGACATGGTCCCCCTGCCGCGCTACTCCACCGTTGCCGGCATCCCCATCACTGAATTGATCCCTAAAGAAAAACTTGAAGCCATCATCAAGCGTACACGCCAGGGGGGCGCGGAAATCGTCAATCTCCTGAAGACCGGTTCGGCTTACTACGCACCTTCGGCAGCCGTCGTTGAAATGGTGGAGGCCATCTTAAAGGACAAGAAGAAGATTCTTCCCTGTGCGGTCTATCTGGAGGGCGAATATGGAATCAACGGGCTATTCGTCGGCGTGCCCGTGAAACTCGGAGCCAAAGGCGTCGAGCGGATCATAGAGATCCAGCTTACGCCCGATGAGAAAACCGCTCTCGACAAATCCGCAGCCTCAGTCCGCGAACTTGTGAAGGTGATCGGAGTCTAGCAGTGCCGGATCGGTCGGTGGTCTTGCGGCTGCGAATTCCGGATTAAACTGTGAATTTCTGCGCCAGCGGAAATCTTCGTCCCACGCTGAACGCTTTCGATGTCAGCTTCAGTCCTGGCGCCGCCTGTTTCCGTTTGTACTCGCTTCGATCGACCCCTAGCGCGACCTTCCGCACCACATCGAGCGGCAGCAGGCACTCGTTGGCAATCTGCTCCGGGCTCTTGAGATCTTCGACATAGGCTTTCAGAATTCGGTCCAGGTCCTCATAGGGCTCGAGCGTATCTTGATCGGTCTGATTCGGCCTCAACTCCGCCGAAGGCGGCTTGGTTAGGGTTTCTGCTGGGATAATTGGCCGCTTGCGATTGACGAAATGGGCCAGCTCGTACACCATCGTCTTGGGCACGTCGGAAATGACGGCTAGCCCTCCGGCCATATCGCCATAAAGCGTGCAGTACCCCGCCGCCATTTCGCTCTTGTTCCCTGTGCTTAACACCAGCCAACCGAACTTGTTCGAAAGCGCCATCAGCAAATTGCCTCGAATTCGCGCCTGGATGTTCTCTTCCGCCACATTTTGCGGGTAGCCTTCAAAGGTTCGAGCCAGCACCTGACGATAACTTTCGAACGTTTCTGAGATCGGCAGGGCGATCAGTTCAATTCCCAGATTGCTGGCCAGCTGTTGCGAGTCGCGGATGCTGCCTACCGAGGAGTACGGTCCCGGCATCGACACGCCGGTCACGTTCCGCGCGCCAACGGCGTCGGTCGCAATCGCCGCCACCAGCGCCGAATCGATGCCTCCGCTCAGCCCCACTACAACTTTCTGGAACCCACATTTGCGAACATAGTCTCGCGTGCCAATCACCAACGCCCGGTAGGCCGCTTCAAACTCGTCAGCCATCAGCGGCCGCATGTCGCCGACGCCGGTCACACTGTCGAAAAAGACCAAGTCCTCGTCGAATGACTTTGCTCGCGCCGCTATGCGACCATCCGCCGCAAACGCCACGCTCGATCCGTCGAAGATCAGGCTGTCGTTTCCGCCTACCTGATTGACATACACGAACGGTACGCGCTGCTGCCGCGCCACGGCACTCAGCATGTCCTCCCGCAGTCCGCGCTTGCCTAAGGTGTAAGGGGACGAGGAGATGTTCAAAAGGATCGAGCTTCCCTTCCCCACCAGCTCCGCGACCGGATCGCGGTCGTAGAGCCGCTCCGGCCAGAAATTCTTGTCGTTCCAGCAGTCTTCGCAAATGGTGATGCCGAGCGTTTCGCCGGCCAGTCGAAAAGGAAACTGCATCTGCGCGGGCTGAAAATAACGCGTCTCGTCGAAGACGTCATAAGTGGGCAGCAGCATTTTGCGTTGCTCGAACAGAATTTTTCCTGGCGCGACCAGCGCCGCCGAGTTCGCCACGGGCTTGCCCGTGTCGTCCTGCGCTTTCCCGACCAATCCCACCAGTGACAGGAGAGGAATCTCCCGGGCCAGCCGAACCAGCTCTTGCTGGTTCCGCTCCACAAACGACGGTCGCTCGATCAAATCCTGCGGCGGATAGCCGCACAGACACAACTCGGAAAAGACTGCGATCTCCGCGCCGCCCGCTTGCGCCTCACGCGCAAGCGCGACAATGGACTCCCGGTTGCCCTCGAAATCGCCAACGGTTGGATTGAACTGGGCTAGGGCTATCTTCATGGTGGCAGAACAGCATACGGTCGCCGCGCCTGGTTTTCAATCTCCGGCCCATCGCATGTCGGTGTGGGTCGATAAGCGGGGACCTTCGGGCAGCCGCAACCCGTGTTTTTCGAACCGACAACCCCGAGCGGTTACCCCGTTGAAACTGCTCGGCGTGCTTGTTAGGTTCGTTTTGCGGCCCGGCCCTTCGGCGTAGACGGCAGACCGAAGGCACAGACGTCGAAAGCGGACCGCGGCGTCCTCGGTCGCCAGAAAACAAGCACGTTCCATCTTCCACCGGCCGTCGCGAGGAGCCGACCATGGCACAGACATTCCCGATCGCCCCTGCACCGGGCAGCACATTCTGGGTCCTCGGACCTCTGAGCTTGCTGCTGCTGGGATTGACGGCTTCACTTTTCTACTTTGCTCATTCGGCGCGCCATGTCCGTTTTGAAGTTTCCTCCGAAGGGCTGCGTGTCCGTGGCGACCTGTACGGGCGATTCGTTCCGGCTGCATCGCTCGTTGCCGGACAAGCCAAGCAGCTTGATCTGACATTCGATTCGGCGCATCGTCCCGCAATTCGAACGAATGCCATCGGATTACCGAGCTACCAGGCGGGATGGTTCCGTTTGGGTGACGGCGAAAAAGCGCTCGTCTTTCTGACCGACCGCAAGCAAGCAGTTTACGTCCCCACGCGTGAGGGCTACTCGCTTCTGTTAAGCCCTGCCGAGCCGCAAGCCTTCATCGCCTCGCTCGAACAAGTCGCCTACTCGGAGCGATAACTGGCAGCGATGCCAGAAAATCGATACGGCCTCCTGCTTGGGGAGGTAACCA
>JASHRC010000154.1 GCA_030037525.1 Candidatus Acidiferrales bacterium
ACGATCCGGACGCCCGGCGGTAAGCTTCCGTCGTGATTTAAGCCATCGACGGCCGCTTTAACCTTCGGAATCATGTCGGCGCTCTTTTCCGTGCGTCGCATCACCACAATCGCGCCGGCCACGTCGTTTTGATGGTCGCGGCCCAAAATGCCGAGCCGCGGGCGGTAACTGACTGAAACTCGCCCGACGTCCTTGACCAGTATGGGGACGCCACTGCTCTGGGCCAGGACTACGTTCTCGATATCGCCTACCTTGTAGCCGTGGGTGAGATCGTCCTCGCCGCCATCGTCAATCAGGCCCACGCCGCGGATATTGATCGACTGCTGGCCGACTCGGATCTCGCGCCCGCCGACATTGATATTCGCGTTGCCGAGCGCGGTGATCATTTGAGGAACGGTTACGCTGTAGGCCTCAAGCTTATGGGGGTCGACCTCCACCAGGAATTCCTTGGTCGGTCCGCCCCAGCTGTTGACTGCAGCGATGCCGGGAATGGTCAGCAATCGCCGCGCCACGATCCAGTCCTGAACCGTGCGGAGGTTCGTGATTCCAAAGTGCGGTGGGCCGACCACCTGATAACGATAGATTTCACCGACCAGGCTGCTGCCTTGAATCGTAGGCACCAGCCCGCCGGGCAGGCTGACGTTCTGCTGGAGCGCGATGGCCGCGTTGCTGTAGGCGAAGTAGTAGTCCACGCCGTATTTGAAGGTCACCCGAACGAAGGACAGGCCGTAGAACGAAGTCGAGCGGATGATATCGACACCCGGCGTGGAGTAGAGGCCTATCTCCATCGGGCGCGTGTAGTAACGCTCCATCTCCTCGGCGGAAAGCCCCGCGGCTTGCGCCGTAATTTCCAGGATGACGGGAGCTGGGTTCGGATAGGCCTCGATGTTGAGCCTTTCGAAGGCAACCAGCCCGGCGCCGGCGAACAACACGAGCCCAAACACCACGATGGCGCGCCGGCTGAGGCAGAAGGCTACCAGAGAGTTGAACATGGCAGGTCGTCAACAGTGACGTTGGACATTCGAGTTAATCCGTCGGCGGGGCTTCGAGCATATTGCTGAGAAAAACGGCACCATCGCTGACCACCAGTTCACCGCGCTCAAGGCCTTCGAGAATCTGGGCCTCTCCGTTGGCTCGCAAACCCACCTGAACGACTCGTTGCGAAAAGTGGCGGCGGTCGGTGGTCACCCAGACGGTCATCGTTCCATCGCCTTCTCGGACGACTCCGCTCTCGGGTATGGCCACCGATTCGACAGGTTTCTGAACACGAATCACGAAATTGGCAAGCATTCCCGGGCGCAGCTCGTCCCGAGGGTCACGAATCTCCGAGCGAATCGTCGCCCGGTGCGTATTGGGATCCACGCTGGCGTAGATTTTCGACACCTTGCCTTCGAACTCGTGGTCGGGGTAGGCCATCACTTGGACCCTGACCGGATCTCCGACGCGAACCAGCGGTATCTGGCTTTCCACCACATCGGCTAGCATCCACTTGATGAACACATCGGCGACGGTATAAGGCGCAGGCGGATTTCCCGGCTGGACGAACAGCCCCCGAGGGGCGTCGAACGCCGTGACCTCGCCGGAAATCGGGCTGCGGACCATCATCGCCGGATCGATTCTGCGCGACTGGACGATCTGGTCAATTTCCGCGTCGGTTTTGCCAAAAACCCGGACCGCATCGCGCGCCGCCTTGAGAGCGCCTTCGGCGGTTTGCTCATCCGAAGTGGCCTGCTCCAACTCGCGTTCCGACACGCCGTTTGTTTTGCGAAGCTCTGTGGCGCGCGCGAGTTCTTTTGCCGTCAGTTCCAAAGTGGCGGCAGCGCCGATCAGCGTGGATTCGGCCTGGATCAGGTCGGGGCTCTCAATTGTGTAGAGCGGCTGTCCCTTTTGAACCTTGTCGCCCAGTTGCGCGAAGCTCTCGGTGATCTTCCCCGGATAGGGAGGGAACACTTGAACGTTGAGGTCGTCGGCGAAAGTAATGCTGCCGACCGCCTCCTCCTCGATCGGGAACAGGTAGGTTCCCGCCGGTTCGATCTTGACGGCGCCGAGCTGGCTCGCCGACAGCTCGAGCGTGTTTGTGGGCACCTTGGAGCTCCCCGTTTGCGGATTCGCGTTGGCGGCTTGGCCGTGACCGCGGCCAGTTTCCAAAAGCATCACCGCTCCAATCAATGCCGCAACCATTCCAAGAGCAGCGGCAACTCGTTTGCCGCTCAGAGTCGGATATCTCATCGTGTTCGACCTTCAGGTTTGATCTGGGGCACCCGAGCTGGATGCCCTCTGCTTTCTGCAACTTGGCCATCGCTCGATAGACCGCGAACCACGCCGGAAAGGTGATAGGTCTAGGGCGATGATCCGAACGCTTAGAGGTGAGAAACTCTCGAGGGTGGTGCACGTCCCGCCGAGGACGCGAGGAAGGTGTTAAAGACGAACCTCCGGTTGCTGGGGGTCCACTCTCGGCTTGGCCGAACACCTGAAAAAACAGTCATCTCCGAGCAAGTGCCATTGCGCGATTGCGATGAAGCACCAATAGCATCTTCTCGGTGGCAAACGCCGGAACCCCAGCTGGGGTCGTCTGGATCGAATGCCTTTGGAAACGCGCTGGGTTCGACACGAGAGAATCCCCCGTGGCCGTCGTTGAGAAATATCGCCACGGGCTGCCTGAACCAAGCCGTGGCCACGACCAGATCGACGGCGTGGTCGCCGTTCACATCTCGTGCCTCGAGTAGCAATCCGCCCGCTGGCGCGACTAGCCGAATCGACTGCAGCCCCCTAGCACTGAGATGGAGTTCGATCAAATAGGAGGTCGCCTCCGAGCCGGTTCCCCCCTCAATAGCGGCTAGGTCGGGGCGCTGGTCCCCATCGAAATCGGCGATCGCAAACGACAGACCAGGTCCCCTCGGCGAGGTCGGCACGTTCGTTTCTGCTCGAGCCGTTTGACCGAGGGAGAGAGAAAGCGAAAAGAGCAATAGCCCCAGGGCGCGGCCCTTCCTCAGTCTCGGGGCGCAGCGAGCCGTCGAAGGTGCGAAAAGGCCCAGATTGGAAGCTATCTCAGCCAAGCGATCAACCCCTGCTACTTTCGAATCTTCCTCTATACCACACGCTGCTTCCCCAGGGGCACGGAAACTTCTCGAGCCCGTCCGTCTTGCCACGATTTCACTATCATGGGATGCTGGCTCTGCTCGTGCGGGTGAGTCGGAACCCCGTCTTGTTTCCGCCTCGACCGAGCCCTAGAACATGGCCACGATCACAGCATAGCCTTTCTTGCGTGGACGTAGAGCTCAGTCTACGCTGTCGCGTGTCCAAAAACAAAGGCCAGCTTGAAAGCCGGGGTCGTATACAAATCCTACACATCGAGCCTTCGTCTGCGGATCCTCTGATGGCCCTGTCCCCTGAACTCGCCTCGATTGCACTTGCGCGGGCAAGTTGCTGCCTCCCCTGCCGAGCGACGGCAGGCGTATCAAGACACCCGTGTGCGTTCTCCGCTATAGTGAACCTTCGGTGCGGATCGCAGGGAGAGTGAGTTGCTTCGCAAGACGGCATTGAACGCTGTGCACCGCGCGCTGGGTGCGAAGATGGTGGATTTTGGCGGTTGGGACATGCCCGTCGAATACCCGGCAGGAGGCCTGCTCGCCGAACACAAAGCCGTGCGGAGCGCTGTCGGCCTTTTCGACGTCAGTCACATGGGCGACATTCAACTCGCCAGCCGACACCCGCCGGGCGCGGCGCTCGCGGCCGTCCAGCATGTCGCCATGAATGATGCTTCCCGGCTGGCCATCGGCCAAGCGCAATACTCGGCCATGCTGTACCCAGAGGGGACGTTCGTTGACGACATGATCGTACACCGGTTGGCAGAGGACGATTTCCTGCTGGTCATCAATGCAGGCACGCGGTCGAAAGATATCCTCTGGGTCCAAGCCAGCGTCCAGCAGTTTGATTGTGTCGTAAACGATCAAAGCGACGCCTATACACAACTGGCCATCCAGGGCCCCCGCGCCGTGGATGTAATCGAAAAGCTGGCGGACCGAGGCGTGCGCGCGCTGAAGAGTTATTGGTTTGTGCGCGGCACGTTCTGCGGATTGAAGGATGTGCTGATGGCGCGGACCGGCTATACCGGGGAAGACGGCTTTGAAATCTACGTGCCTTCTGATCCCAAGACAAGTCAAGAGGTTTGGGAAGCGGTACTGGAAGCCGGACGCGAGTTCGAGATACGCCCCTGCGGTCTAGGAGCGCGGAACACGCTGAGGCTCGAAGCCAGCCTGCCCCTATACGGTCACGAGATCAGCGAGACGATCAACGTATGGGAAGCAGGGCTTGATCGTTTCTGTAAAATCGACAAGGGAGGGTTCATCGGCAGGGACGCGCTGGTGCGAGCCAAGCGAGGAGGGTTGATGCGTACCCTGGTTGGACTTGAAATGGTGGATCGGGGGATTGCGCGTGACGGCTATCGCTGTTTCGATGAGGGCGGCCAAGAGATTGGACGGGTCACGAGCGGCTCGCCTTCCCCAACCCTGGAGAAGAACATTGCGCTCGCCTACGTGCCGCCCCTCCTCGCCGCGGTTGGCACGACGCTTTACGTGGAAATCCGCAGCCAGAAATACAGGGCGCGGGTCATCCCGACTCCGTTTTACAGGAGAGCGGGCCGGAAGGAGCCGCAGCCGGTCGAGGCTAGTTGAGGGAGGCAGGTGATGGCGTATCCTTGGAACTACCGCTACACCAAAGACCATGAATGGATCGAGGTTGAGGACGGATTGGGAACGATTGGCCTGACCGACTACGCCCAGGGCCAATTGGGAGACATCGTCTTTGTGGAACTGCCCAAGTCGGGCGACTGGCTAGAGGCCGGCAAGCCCCTGGGAACTGTGGAGTCGGTGAAAGCAGCGAACGAGATCTATGCACCGGTGTCCGGCGAAGTCGTGGAAATCAACAGCGCGCTCCAGGATGCTCCGGAAAAGATCAATGCCGATCCGCACGGTGACGGGTGGCTGGTTAAAGTGCGACTGAAGAATCCCGCGGAGATGAACGACCTGATGGATGCGCCTGCTTACGAAACTTATGTGACGGGGCCGGGCAGGGAGGAAAGTGCCCGCTGATGCGTTATCTGCCGAAAAGCCCCGCCGAGCGTGACCAGATGCTGGAGGCCATCGGCGCGCAGTCGATCGACGATCTGTTTTCGCGGATCCCCGAACGCTACCGGCTGCAAGCACCGCTCAAGCTTCCCGGCCCCTACTCCGAGGCGGAAATCGTTCGCTATTTCAGCGAGCGCGCCCGAGAGAACTCGGTCGGTTACAGCAGTTTTTTGGGCGCCGGCGTGTATAACCATCTGCGTTCGGTCGTCACCGACACGATCATTCAACGGGGCGAATTTCTGACTTCCTACACGCCCTACCAGGCGGAGATCTCGCAAGGAACGCTCCAGGCCATTTTTGAATTTCAAACCCTCCTGTGCCAGCTCACCGGGCAAGAAGTGGCCAACGCCTCCATGTGGGACGGCTCCACGGCAACGACCGAAGCCGTGCTCATGGCCGAACGGCTGACCCGGCGTCGGCGCATCCTGGTTGGCCGGTCCGTTCATCCGCAATATCGCGATGTATTGAGGACTTATGCCAAGAGCTCGACGCTAGAGATCGAGGAGATTCCTTTTGGCGCCGATGGCACGATCAACCAGGGAAGCCTTGAGTCGCAAATCCGGGACGATGTCGCCGCCGTGGTCGCCCAGTCGCCCAACTTCCT
Organism: Candidatus Acidiferrales bacterium; assembly: GCA_030037525.1. Taxonomy (GTDB): domain Bacteria; phylum Acidobacteriota; class Terriglobia; order Acidiferrales; family UBA7541; genus Palsa-295. Next base: position 5,731 of record JASHRC010000154.1, read on the forward strand.
CGGCGCCATCGAAGACATACCCGCGCTGGCCAAGACGACGCATTCGCCCGGGGCGCTGCTCATCGTTGCGGTTACCGAGGGCGTTTCGCTCGGTCTCGTGCGTCCCCCGGCAGACGCTGACATCGTGGCGCTCGAAGGCCAGAGCTTTGGTCTGCCGCCAAGTTACGGAGGGCCGTTCCTCGGTGTGATTGCCACTCGCGAGAAGTTCGTGCGGCAGATGCCGGGGCGTCTGGTAGGCCAAACCGTCGACACGGATGGTCGCCGCGGATTTGTGCTGACGCTGGCCGCCCGCGAACAGCACATCCGCCGCGAGAAGGCCACCTCCAACATCTGCACCAATCAAGCGCTTTGCGCGCTGGCGGCGACCGTCCACCTGAGCTTGCTCGGCAAACAGGGACTCCGGGAACTCGCGCACCAGAATCTCTCCAAGGCGCAATTCGCGCTCGCCAAACTCACCGAGATCCCCGGGGTGCGGAGGCCGTTCGGCGCCCCCTTTTTCAATGAGTTTACCGTCGCACTGCCTCGTCCGGTTGAGGATGTAAACAGACAACTGCTGGGCGAAGGAATCATCGGAGCGTTGCCGCTCGAACCTCTATACCCGGAATTGGCCAACCACGGGCTCCTGTGCGTTACCGAAGCGACGAGCCGAGGGGAGATCGAGAAGCTGGCCACTGCTCTGCGAGCGGCGCTCGCGGCCGTCCAGGTCGAAGCATGAGCGACAAAATCACCAAAGCTACGCGCCACGTGAGCCAGAACGAAGGGCTGATCTTTGAAAAATCCTCCCCCGGCAAACGGGCGTTTGATCTGCCTTCACTCGACGTTCCTCCCGTGGACCCTCAAGAGGTCTTGGGCGACCGCCACCGGGGCGAAGGCGTCGCGGGCTTTCCGGAGGTGAGCGAGATTGAAGTTGTGCGCCACTTCACGCGGCTATCGACCTGGAACTACGCGATCGACCTGGGAATGTACCCTCTCGGTTCGTGCACGATGAAATACAACCCGCGCGTCAACGAATTCATCGCCCGCCTGGACGGCATTTCAACCGAACACCCCCTCCAGCCGTCGGAACTTTCACAGGGCTGCCTCAAGATTCTCGAGCTCCTGGAAGACTGCCTGAGGGAAATCACCGGTATGGATGCGGTGACCTTGCAACCGGCGGCGGGAGCCCAGGGGGAGCTGACGGGACTTCTGCTGATTCGCGCCTATCTGGAATCACAGGGCGATCCCCGAAAGACGGTGCTGATCCCGGACTCGGCTCACGGCACCAATCCCGCCTCCGCCGTAATCGCTGGCTATCGGATCGAGAACATCCAGTCGGATTCGCGCGGCCAGATCGACCTCGCAAAGCTGCGAGAACGCGTCACCGAAGATGTTGCAGCCTTGATGATCACCAACCCGTCGACTCTGGGCGTTTTCGAACAACGCATTTCCGATATCGCCGAGGCTCTGCACTCCCGCGGTGCCCTGCTCTACATGGACGGAGCGAATATGAATGCCCTGGCTGGTATCACCCGGCCGGGTGATTTCGGCGTGGACGTGATGCATCTCAACCTACACAAAACCTTCTCAACCCCGCACGGCGGCGGCGGGCCGGGCGCTGGCCCGGTGGCCATGAAGAAGATTCTGGAGCCTTTCCGCCCGATCCCTGTCCTGATCGGGAAACGGAATGGAGAGCTTGCGCTTGAGGAAAACCGGCCACAGTCGATCGGCCGGGTGAAAGCCTTCTCGGGAAACTTCGGCGTCCTGGCCCGAGCCCTAGCCTACATCCTGGCCTACGGCCCAGGGATTCGCCAGGCAACTGAAGATGCGGTGTTAAACGCGAATTACATTCGCAAGCGCCTAGAAGATGTCTTCGACTTGCCCTACGACCTGCCCTCGATGCACGAAGTCGTCTTCAGCGACGCGTGGCAAAAGGCCACAGGCGTCAATACCATGGACATTGCGAAGCGGCTGATCGATTACGGCTTCCATCCCTATACGACCGCGTTCCCGCTGATTGTTCCGGGCGCCATGATGATCGAGCCGACCGAATCGGAGTCCAAGGAGGAGTGTGATCTTTTCGTGGAGGCCATGCGCGCGATCGCACGAGAGGCTTCTTCGAATCGGGAACTTGTGAAGCAAGCCCCCCACACAACTCGGGTCGGGCGGCTGGATGAGGTGACGGCAGCGCGCAAACCCATACTTCGCTGGAAGGGAACTGATCACTCCGCCGCCTGACGGGCGACGGCTCCTCGTGTGCGCAGGAAACCCCGCGCCTTGTGCGCCAAGGCCGGACCTGGGCGTGCAAAGCCTGGACGCTCACGCGGTATCGGAGAGCGCCCTTTGGAGTTATTGCAAGCTGCTCGGCCGGCCGTCACAGAGCAAAGCCCACTGTTGTCGTCTACGGCTTCCAGAAATCCGGGTCGGCTTTGACCCACTGCTCGTCAACGTAGCTCATGTGTGGGTTGAAGGCGAACAGCTGATGTTGGGAAGACTCGATCGAGGCACTGACAAGTCCCTCGAGCTTCTTCATGTCGTCTTCTCCCATGGCCGCCTGGAATTGCTTGTCCTCCAAAGAGGCACGGTCGATTTCGGCAAGAGTTTTCAGTGCGGTCAGCACTATGAACGTGCCGCCGTCACCCCCAAACATCTCCTCGTACGTGCCCCAGTGGGCATTGGGGACAGCCTTCTCATACGCTGCCTTGACCATCTTGACGGCTTCATTCCATTCCGCGTCATGGCCCGGGCGAATGTGGTAAACGGAAACTTCCAGGTAACGCATGGGCGAGAGGTCTGTCACGGACATGGGACGAAGGCTCAGTTCCTGGTGGAAAAGGAAAACGCTCTGGTCCACCGAGTTCAGCAGCTCGCCGTCGGCCACGCTGGCTCGGTCGAGCGCAGCAGAGAGTTCGGTATTCTTGTCGGTTGCTTTGTTGTCTTTTTCCCAGGCATCAAAGGAGGCATACCAGGTCAGGAATAAGGCGCGCTGCTGGCCCGAGAGCGAGGTCATGCCCAGGTAGTGAGTCGGCCACTTGGCGCGGGCCATGGCCTCGACGAACGCGCTTTCTGTCTGGTCGTGCGCCATGCCGGCTTTGCCGGGTTTTGTGTATTCGCGCGTGATCTGCAACACAGACTGGTTCCCCAGCGGTTTCTCCTGGGCCGCAGTAATCGAGCAACATGCAACCGCCAATGACAGTCCTAGTAGCAATCGAGTGAGTTTGTTCATGAACGCAAGCCTCCTGATTTGTAAAGCGCGGAGCTTTGGATTCGAACCATATCCTGGCGCGAGACCTTATGCTTACCGTTCTCTTCTGTCAATGTCAGATTCGGAGGTCGTCAAAGCCAGTTCTTCGGAAACGAAAAGGCCCGTGGATTCTGGCTGCAAACTTCCCTGGCTGCCGGCCAGTTGTTCCGGCTCAACGGCCCTGCTGAAAACGGCGGCTTCGTGGGATCGCCGATTACGAGCGCGGAGTTCTGCCTGCTATATACTGCGTTTGAGCCTCAGCGATGAGCGACGCCGTCGAATTCAAGCCGGCCAGCGACCAATCGGTCTTGGTGTACTTCGGTCGGGAAGTCACGCTCGATGCCCATCGGCAGGTCCGAAAGCTCTTGCACCTACTGGAAGCGGAACCGATTCCCGGCGTGCGAAACCTTCATCCTGCCTATTGCTCCCTCCTGGTCGACTTCGACGCCATCAAAACGGGACACCGGGAGCTGACGGCAGTCCTGCATGGTTACGTCCGAAGAGCGACGGCTCTAGAGCTGCCCGACCCTCGGGAGGTGCGCGTTCCGACCTGTTATGGCGGAGAGTTCGGCCCGGACCTGGAGGACGTAGCGCAGCTGCACGGAATGACACCTGCCGGGGTCATGGAATTGCATTCCTCGGTCACCTACGTCGTCTACTTTCTCGGGTTTGTTCCCGGTTTCGCCTATCTCGGTATATTGCCCGAAGAGCTGGTGAC
>JASHRC010000155.1 GCA_030037525.1 Candidatus Acidiferrales bacterium
TGGATATCGCCCTGGCCGGCGATGTGCTCCCGCAAAAATCCACGGACTTTTACCCCAAGCTGCTTAGTGGCCTTGTGATCTACCGCGTCGAGGGACGGATCCAGAGCGATTCAGCAAGACGGAAGTGACGGAGCGCAGCCGAGCTATTTCGCGAAGCTCTGGATGGCCGCGGCCTCGTTGTCGTAGGTGTCGAACACAGTCATCAGCTTCGTCACTTGCAGCACTTCCTTGAATTTCGAGCCGAGGTTCACTAGCTTCAGTATCGCACCCTGCGAGCGCGCGCTGTGGAAGGTAGCGACCAGCGTTCCCAAGCCGGCGCTGTCGATGTAGGTCACATTGGCGAGGTTCAGCAGGATTTTCTTCTTGCCCGCCGCCAAGAGACTCTTCACCTTCTCGCGGAACGAGTTGCTTTCCTCGCCCAAGACGATGCGTCCCTCGATATCCAGCAGGGCCACTCCACTGACATCCCGTTCGGTCATTCGCAGTGCCACGTTCGCACCTCCTAGGTTCTTGAATTAACTCGCATGAGAAAGCAGCCCGCAGGCTGCGGTGCGCCGGTCCTTATCCTTCAGAGTTCACTCAGTAAAAATCCGAGCAGGACATATAGTAGCCGCAGTCTGGGCAGACCAGCTTACAGCTACGCTCCGCAAGCTGCGCCGAGCAGCGTGGACAATAGCTCATGGCCAAACGATCGCGCCTGTCTCTTTGCCGCTCGCCTGATTCCGGTTGTTCCTCGGTTTGGCTCATGCTGGTCGCGGGCTCGTCCATCGGCTCCTGGCCTTTCCGGAGGCGCATGTTTATAGCATATTAAGGCCATCGGTCAAAGCAAACGCTCAGAAACGTTCGGCCGACTCGCGGCGATGCCCGCCTGGGGTCTGCTTTGCAACCTCCGGTCGATTCCGGACGTCTGATCGTATTAGCCGTTTCGGCGGAGGTGCTGCGATGAGTGGCAGTCGGCTCTGGCTTCAGGCTGCGCTTCTGTGGCTGTGGTTTGCTCCCGCTGCCCAGGTTGCCCAAGCGCAGCGAGCCGCGCTTGGCCCAGCAGATCGAAGCGCGGCGCGCGTTTCATCGATTCGTACGCGGAGGGCACCGGTGCGCGGGGGCGCCAAGAGCCGAGCGATCCGATCCGCGTCGCCTGTGCCAACTTACTCTACCATTTCTCCCCAGGGTTTTTGGGGCGGCACGGGAGCATTCGGTCTGCTGACTCCGGGATTTGGATTTAACAACTTCGGTAACCAGGATTTGTGGATCAAGGCAGCCATCGACCCGGCGACCCAGTGGCGTCTGTTTGAGAGTCAGCGGTTCGGCCGGAATTATGTCGGCGTCCCCGGCTTCTATCTATGGGGTGGCGGCCCGTATTATGAACCGCCGGCCGCGCCCCCCGAGGCCGAGCAGCCTCCGGCTGAAGAGGCGGGCGGACCTGCCGAAAGCGAAGCAGCCGAGGCCGCCCCCCCTGAGCAGCAGCCGGCTTCGGAATCTTCCGTACCCGTCGAGGATGTCGGGCAATTCGTTTTGGTGCTGCGCAATGGAACCCAGCTCCAAACCGTGGCGTTCACTAGCGCGAACGACCGGATTATCTATGTGACCGCCGACGGCCTGCGCCGCACCATCGCGCTCGCCGATCTCGACGCCGCGGCAACCATTCGTGTCAACGAAGAGCGCGGCACGCCGCTCCAGATTCCTCCAGCCAAGAGCTGAGAAAGTAGTGCCTGTCGGCCGCAGCCCGTACCGCGGGTGTGGAGACCCAAGCCGGACGGAAAAAGCCATTAGCAGACTGCTCGCAATCGAGATGCGACGTGTCCTAGCGGTGGTTCTGGTTTCAATCGTCAGCTCGCCGCGCCGCTCGCGCAAAATTCATCACCGTCGGGTTCCATCGAGCCGCGCGGCAAACCGAATATCCCAGCTCTGCCGCATGACCAGTTGCAGGAAGTGCTCGCAAGCACGGAATGCTTCGAGTAGTTCCTTGCAGCAAAACCAACCACCGAAGCGAATCCATGGCGAGCCCTCTGAAAATTGGCTGCGGTTTCGCCTGACCACGCGGCCGGGCTTCGCTCCCATTCCCGAACAGAAACGTCTCCACGGCTTGAATTCTCGCTCCGCTTTTGTTTGTATGATGGCGTGCCAACTGCACGTTCCGGGTTAACTTCGCGGGATTCCGCCACGTCGGTTCTTCTCGCCGTGCTCCTCCTGCTGCTGGTGGTCTCGACCGCCTCTGTCTGGATCGCGCGGCTCTATCCGGCTCCTCCTCCCATCTCCCACAACGCCATCCTGGTCGATCGTCAATACAACCTCACCTTGTACGCCACGGGCACGGCATTCATTCTCGCGCAGCTTGGCCTCGCCTACGCGATTGTTCGCTTTCGCGATTGTGGCCAGAGGGCCCACTTCACTCGCGGGAATCTTCTGCTCGAAATCCTCTGGACCTTGGTCACATTGATCGTGTTTACCGGCCTGGGAGTATTGGGCCGCGGTGCTTGGGCCGACGTCTGGTTCACGCCGGCCCGATCGGGTGCGATTCAAGTCGAAGCGACCACCAATCAGTTCGTCTATACATTTCGTTATCCGGGAGCGGATGGGAAATTTGGGCATCTGGATCCGACGCTCATCAACGCGCCGGCCGGAAATCCCCTGGGCATCGACCCCAATGATCCGGCTGGCAAAGACGATATTGTGGTCGCCGAATTAACTGTCCCCGTGAACCAACCGGTCGAGCTCCTGCTCCGTTCGCAGGATGTGATCCACAACTTTTTCGTGCGCGAATTGCGTCTCCAGCAGGATGCCGTTCCCGGCATGCTCATACCGTTACATTTCACGGCCAGCCGCATCGGCACCTACGAAATCGTTTGCACGCAGCTCTGCGGCCTCGGCCATCACAGGATGCATAGCCTCCTCCGCGTCGTCTCCCTGTCTGACTACGAATCCTTTCTCAGGCGTGAGTCGCCGGCACCATGACGGGCAGCTGGCCGCGCGCGTTATTCGCTAGGGGCACGGGGTTCTGTGTCCCGGCCGCTTTAGTAGGAATCTGCCAATCGATCCCGTGTTCGGTACAGTGCGAGGTGCTCGTCTGGTGAATTCCGCCGACTCCACGCTTCAGGCCTCATCCGGTCGGCCGCTAGGCTTTCTACGTCGCTACCTCTTCAGCACCGACCACAAAATCATCGGCCTCCAGTATTTCTTTCTCGCGCTTGTTGCCGTGACAGTCGCCATCATTCTCTCTCTCCTGATGCGCTTTCATCTGGTGTGGCCTGCGGCGCATCTCCCGTTCACAAGCGGCGGAATCATGACCCCCGAGCAGTATCTCGCCCTGGTTACCATGCACGGTTCGATCATGGTTTTCTTCGTGTTGAACACGGCTCCGCAGAGCGCCTTCGGCAACTACTTTCTTCCCCTGCAAATCGGCGCTCCGGATATGGCTTTCCCTCGCCTCAACATGCTTTCCTTCTGGCTCACGCTGGCGGCATTCCTAGTCATGCTGTCCGCCTTCTTCGTTCCCGCCGGCGCGCCGATTAGTGGCTGGACGGCCTATCCGCCTCTAAGCGGCATCAATGACGCCACCGGCCCCGGCGAGGGCCTCGGCCAGTCGCTCTGGTTGGTGGGCATTTTGATTTTTGGTGTCGGCTCGCTTTTGGGCTCGATCAACTTCATTTCCACGACCATCGACCTGCGCGCCCCCGGCCTGACACTCATGCGCATGCCTTTGACCGTCTGGGCCTGGTTCGTCACGGCGATTTTGAGCTTGCTCGCTTTCGCGGTTCTCTTTGCGGGAGGCATCCTGCTCATGCTCGATCGCGTTGCTGGTACCAGCTTCTTCCTGCCCGCAGGCCTGGTCGTTAGCGGCGAACTCGAAATGCACGGTGGCGGTTCGCCGCTGCTCTGGCAGCATCTGTTCTGGTTTTTCGGCCACCCGGAGGTTTACATCGCAATTCTGCCGGGCATGGGCGTGGTCTCCCACGTCCTTGCGAATTTCTCCCGCAAGCCTGTCTTCGGCTACCGGGCCATGGTTTTGGCCCTCGGTACGATCGGCTTTCTGGGATTCACGCTATGGGGCCATCATATGTTCGTGAGCGGCATGAATCCTTATTCGAGCCTGGTGTTTTCCTTCCTGACGCTGTCGATCGGGGTTCCCTCCGCGGTGAAGACGTTCAATTGGCTCGGCACACTCTGGGGCGGCAAACTTCAGTTTCCGGCGCCCATGCTTTTCGCCGTTGGCTTCGTCTCGTTTTTTGTTACCGGCGGTCTCTCCGGCATTTTTCTCGCCCAGCCCACCCTGGATACCGAGCTGCACGCCACCTATTATGTCGTGGCGCATTTCCATATCGTCATGGGTGTGGCCGCCATTTTTGGAATTTTTGCAGCGACCTACTACTGGTTCCCCAAAATGTTCGGCCGCAAAATGAATGAGGCCCTTGGAAAACTCCACTTCTGGCTCACCTTCGCTGGAGCCTACTCGATCTTTCTGCCGATGCACTTTGTCGGAATTGCCGGTGGGGTGCGCCGTTATGCCGATTCCACAGGGGCGATGTACCTCGCCGCGCTCCAGCCACTGCATTTGTTCATGACCATCGCGGCCTTCTCGACCGCCGCGGCGCAGCTCATCTTTTTCTACAATTTCTTCGCCAGCTTGAACAGGGGCAAGCCCGTATCTGCGAATCCTTGGAATGCGACGACCCTGGAGTGGGCGACCACGTGGCCACCTGCGCACGGTAATTTCGCCGGGCAATTTCCGAGCGTTCACCGTGGGCCCTACGAGTACAGCGTTCCCGGTGCCTCCGAGGATTTTCTCCCTCAGCATCTTCCCGAGGACGCCAGCGCGCCGCACGACGGGGAGCAAAATCATGCCAACTAGCATGACGGCTCGATCGGCCAAGCGCGGAAGCGCAGGAAACTACGGTTTCTTCGGCGACGACCATGGGACAGGCGGGGCTTCGCAGCGGGTGTACGTTACCGGGATGATCATCGCGCTGGGCGGAATCCTCATGTTTTTCATGGCGCTTACGAGCGCCTGGGTGGTGCGCCGTGGATTGATGGCACCTGATTGGGAGTCGGTCAGGTGGCCAGCTATTCTCTGGCTCGACACGCTCATCCTCGCCGCCAGCAGCGTGACTCTCGCTCGCTCGCGACACTGCCTTGCCGCAGGCCACAGCGAGGAGTACCGCCAGTGGTGGGGTGTTACGACGATTCTCGGCCTGCTCTTTCTGGCAGGACAGCTGTCGGCCTGGCGGCAGATGTCGAACGCGGGACTCTCGCTCGCCAGCAACCCCGCGAGCAGCTTCTTCTACGTCTTTACCGCTGCGCACGGCCTGCACATCCTCGGTGGAATTGCCGCGCTGCTCCTCGTCGCGTTCCATTCTCCCCGGCACCTCGCGCCAGCGACTGCCAGCCGCGTGGTTGCGCTCTATTGGCATTTTCTGGGTGCCATCTGGGTTTTGATCTTTGCTTTGCTCATTGTGGAAGGGTGAAAATGACGACCATGGCGCTGCGCAAAATCAGTGTTCGGACTCGAGCCATCGACTGCAGCAGCAAGCGAGAGGCCCCGATTGCGCGACGGTGGTGGCAGTCTGAGCTTTTGCGCCGCGAAGTCAACCATCGAGCCCTAATCTTGGCGCTTGTGTGTTTGTTCGTTCCGGGTTTTGTCGCGGTGTGCGCCGCCCAGGGCTGCGCCATGTGCTACCAGGGCGCCGCGGCCTCCGGCGCCGCAGGCCGCGCCGCGCTCCGCCACGGCGTGCTCATCCTGCTCTTGCCCGCCGTTGGGCTCTTCCTGGGCATCTTTGTCTTGATCTATCGCCGCCGCAACCCGGTCGGTTAGTGCGGCCACCCTCCAGAGGTTCGGTATTTCAACACGCGCATCGAGCGTAGGTCCCGGTTCGGTGAGGAAGCTCAAGAATCAGTCGCTCGAAACCTTTCAGGTCGAGCTACGACATGATCTGCAACCCTACGCGAATGCCGCCGTAACCATCAGCGGCGATCAGCTTTAGTTTGGAAGAGGCCAACGGGCTTGGAAGGCGACTCGCTTCTTAGACGTGTTCGAGCTGCGTCAGCCGGAAGGGGTCGCCGGTTTTCTCGTGCAGGGCGCGCCAGACGCGCTCGGGCTGTGCGAGAAAGGTCTCGACGACGCGCGGATCGAATTGAATTCCCGAGAATTTCTTGATTTCCTCGCGGGCCGCGGAAATGGGCAGTGCTTTGCGGTAAGGCCGGTCGGAAATCATGGCGTCCAGCGTATCGGCCACTGCGAATATCCTGGCCCCCAGGGGAATTTGCTCGCCCTTGAGTCCACGCGGGTAGCCCAAGCCGTTATAAAACTCCTGATGGGCCAGCACGATCTCTGCCGCCTCCTTCAAGAAGGGGATCCTTTCGAGCACGGCATAGCCGATCTCGCAGTGCGTGCGCATGATGGCGCGCTCTTGGGCCGTGAGCGGTCCGGGTTTGCGCAGGATGTGATCGGGAATGCCCATCTTGCCGATGTCGTGCAGAAAAGCGCCGCGGGCAATCTGCCGTAGCTGGCCCTTGTCGACGCCCATGGCCCGCGCGATCGTGATGGTAAAGGCCGTGACGCGCTGGCAGTGGCCTTCGGTCTCCGCATCCTTTGCGTCGAGCGCTCCGCCCAGCGCCTCCAGTGTGTAGTCGTAGGATTGCTCGAGATCCTGCAGCGCGATCGAGAGCTGTTGCGTGCGTTCGGCCACCAGCTGCTCGAGATCGCTTTGATAGATCCGGTTTTCCAGCACCAGCCTGCGATGCTCGAGCCCGCGTCGGACGCTGAGGTAGAGCTGATCCTTTTCAAATGGCTTCAGCACGTAATCGTAAGCGCCGGTACGGATGGCCTCGAGCGCAATCGAAATGTCGTGCATCGCGGTGACCATGATGACCGGCACGTCCGGTTCGGCCACACGCAATTCTGCGAGCAGCTTCAGCCCGTCCATTTCGGGCATGACGATGTCGCTCAAGACCAGATCGTAGGTGTCCTTGCGGAAGGCTTCTAAACCCTGGCGGCCGTTGGCGCAGGTGGTGCAGCTGAAGCCTTGGGCTTGGAGCAAGGTTGAAATGACCTCGCGGATGGCCTCTTCGTCATCGACGATGAGTATTTTCTCGGCTTCCACCGGGACCACCCCTCCCAAGATGTCATTATAAAGCACGGCACATCCTGGTTCCGGCTTCGTTGCTGGAATTTGAGGGCGTGTGCTAGGTTTGCAATGGCTTCCCGACATCCGCGGATTTTGCTTGGGTTAGTAAGCAGAAACGTTTCGAGCCGGCCTGGCGAGACGGATGACTTTTTCCACGAACCCGGGGTTTTTGGCTGTTGCCTTTATAGAAGGCTCGGCCGCCTTTATCCTGCTCATTCTCTATTTGCTGCTGGCGGCAAATTTCTCGACGCGCTTTTTTCGCTACTGGATAGCTGGCTGGACGCTCTACACCGGAATCGAGGGCCTGCACATCTATTCGCTCTGGAGTCAGAGGCCTAGTGCACCGCATCTGATCCCGGCGATCGAAGTGCTGGCCGCGGTTCTGTTTTTTGGCGCTGTGCTCGATGCCCTGGGGCCGGAAAGAAGCGTTGCCCAGCTATGGCCGCTCGGCATCATTGCCGCGAGCGTATTCCTTGCGCTCGGAACCGTAGCACGCTCGGCCGCCATCGAGCAGTGGGCCGAATCCCTATTTGAGAGTTTGCTCTATATCTCGGCCGGCTGGATTTTCTGGCGCGGCCATTCACGCCACCGAGGTGCGGGCTGGAAATTGCTTGCCGGAGCCTTGCTGCTACGAGGTCTGCACGGGCTCGACCGACCCGATTGGGCAGCGCATTCCGTTGAGCTCTTCCGCGTGGCGTTTCAGGGCTTTTTCGGAATCATGATGGGCATCGCCATGACGGTGCTGGTACTCGAGTCCGATCGAAGCCGCACCGAAGATCTCGGCGACAAGCTGCGCCGGCTGGCCCTGATTACGGCCGAGGCCACCCAGTCCCTCCGTGTCGACGAAGCGCTCCAGGGCGTGCTCAACCACCTGGTCGAAAGCCTGGGTGCCAGTCACGGAATCGTCCTTCTCTTTGATGACCCCGCGAACCCGTCCAGACTGGTCGTTCGCGCGTTGGTCGGCTTTAGCGAGCCAACCATGAAGCCCAGCGGCGAAATTGCCTCCAAGGCGCCCTGGGTGGAACAAGTGCTCGGGCAGGACTCACCCGTCGTCTTCCATCCCGATACCGGTGAAATGCCGGTGCGCGACTGGCTCGTGACCCAGGAGCTTTTCGCCGTGGCGTTCGTTCGGATCCCCGGGAAGAACGCACCGCTCGGCGTGTTGGGCATCGGTTCGTCGACAGCGCACTCGTTTGAAGAGCAGGAGCAGCATTTTCTCGGGAACGTGGCCAATCTGGTTGGCCTCACGGCTCAAAACGTGGCCCTGTTTGAGACGGCCACTACGGCGCGGCGGCAATGGCTGGATACGTTTGATTCGATCGACGATCTGATTATGGTCCATTCGCCGGAGGGCCGAATCCTGAGTGCCAATCGCTCGTTGGCGTCCCGGCTGAATCTGGAAGCGATAACGATGGTCGGCCGGTCGGTGCGCGAGGTTCTGCGGCAGGGCGACACGCCGTGGTCCCGTTGTCCCTATTGCGAGGGGGTGGCCGGGAAGGACAACGCTGTCGATCCCTTGTTTGGCGGCTATTTCCTGGCGACCGATTCTGTTTTCCACGATTCGGCAGGCGGGCGTCTGGGCACCATTCATGTCTTAAAGGATGTCACCTTGAGCCGCCAGGCCGAGAATAAGTATCGGACGCTTTTCGAGAAGGTGCAGGAAGGCGTCTTCATTTCCACGCCGCAGGGTCAGTTTCTGGACTTCAACGACGCGTTCATGCGGATTCTGGGGTACGAAAACCATGATGAGCTGCTGCGCGAAGATATCTATGCGCAGCTTTACGTGAATCCCGCCGATTGCGAGCGCCGCCAGCGTCTGCTCGATGAGTACGGCGAGGTGATCGATTTCGAATTTCAGTTCCGTCGGCAGGACGGGGAAATTCGCACTGCTCACGAATCCAGCTTCGCGACCCGGGACGAAGCCGGCCGCGTGATCGCCTATCAGGGTTTTTTGCTCGACATCACCGAACAGAAGCAGGCCGACTGGGACATCCGGCGCCGCAACCGCGCCTTGCTCGCACTGAATGCGATCGGCGAGCTGTTGAATCAGTCCTCCGTGCTCGAGGAGGGGCTCACCGCGGCGCTGTCGAAGGTTACCGAGCTTTTTTCTGCCGACGTGGCCTCCGTCTACTTCCTCGACGAAACCTCGGTAGCCTTGAAGCAGGCCGCCGCGGTGGGATATCGATCGGACTGGCTGGGGCGAGGCGAGCTGGTTCCTGTGTCGGCCTCCTTGATCGAGCAGATTCGACAAGCACACGCGACCGTGCTCGCGGGGGCGCTGCCGAGCTTGCCTGATCGGATCTACGATCTGCACAAACAGGAGGGGATCGACGTTTCCCAGGTTGTCGTGCTGTGGGCCAAGGACCGCATCATGGGCATCCTGGTGGTCGGCTGCCGCGATCAGCGCGTCTTCTCGACCGCCGATTTGAATCTGCTATTCGCCGTAGGGAACCAGATTTCGACGACCATCGACAAATCGCTGCTGCTCGAGAAGACTCGCCAGGCTTACGATTCCCTGCGGCAGGCCCAGGAACAGCTGCTGCAAAGTGAGAAGATGGCGGCGGTAGGGCAGCTCATCTCGGGCGTTGCGCACGAGCTGAACAATCCGCTGACGGCGATCCTCGGTTATAGCCAGCTACTGAAATCGGACGAGTCGTTTCCTGCGCAGAACGCCGCTTATCTCGACAAGCTATACAAGCAGGCGCAGCGCACCCACCACATCGTGCAAAACCTGCTGAGCTTCGCCCGCCAGCACAAGCCACAGCGCGCTCCCGTGCAGGTCAATCACATCCTCGAAGAGACCCTGCTGCTGCGGGAATATGATATGAAGCTCAGCAACATCGTCGTGCACCGCGAATTCGATCCGAACATGCCTCCGACGCGCGGCGATTTCCATCAGCTCGAGCAGGTCTTTCTAAATATTCTCAACAACGCGGTCGATGCCATTGGGGACCAAAGCAGCCCAGGCGAGATTTGGATTCGCACCGCAGCGGCCGATGATCGCTTGCGAGTCGAGTTCACCGATAACGGCCCGGGCGTATCCAATCCGCACCGCATTTTCGATCCCTTCTACACGACCAAACCGGTGGGCAAGGGGACCGGGCTCGGTCTCAGCATCTGCTACGGAATCGTGAAGGAGCACGGAGGCGAAATCGAGGTCCGCAATTCGCCGCCGCGAGGAGCGACCTTCACGATCACCCTGCCGCTGTTGCCAGTCGAAGGGGCCCCGGCGACCAAGGGCACGGCGCCCGTCGCGTCATTTTCAGGCACCGTTCTGCTGGCCGAATCTGAAGAGAGCGTGCTCCAGGTCGAGCGCGAAGTGCTATCGGGGGCGGGAGGCAGCATCCGAGTGGCGCGCAGCACGCGCGAGGCGATCGACGTTCTCGAGAGGGAATCGATCGACGCGGTCGTGGCGGAGGCAGACACCTCCGGTGGGTCTCCCTCTCTGAGCCTGTATCACTGGATTGAAGCCAATCGGCCAGAGCTTTTTGGCCGCATCGTCTTGACCACATCGCAACCGGGCGATCAGCTTCCGAGCGAATTCCACAACGCCGGTTTCGTCCTGCTGAGGAAACCGTTCCCGCCCCAGAAACTGTGTGAGGTCGTGCGCGCCATCCTGGCCGTTCCTGTTGCAAGCGCGTCGAAATCCTGAGGCTCGAGCGAGCCGGGGCAAGAACCCGCGGGGCCGAGCTGCGGGAATTTGCGGGAAACCTGCTATGCTGCTGGGGGACCTACGGAGACATCGATGAAGCGCATTTTGGCGCTGCTAGTGCTTTTGTTCGGCCTGGCCGCAGCGGCCGCCGAGCTCACCACCCGGCCCGCTCGCCAGGCCCAACCACTGGCCTTCCGTACGGAAACGACCCCGGAGTTCCTGAAAGCCGCCGACGAAGTACTGGCCGAGATGAGCGAAATCCTCCATCTGCCGATCAAGGAGCCGCTCAAGAAGAGCCTCCGCTCCAAGGACGAAATCCGCGACTACCTCATTCGCGAAGAGAAAGAAGACCGCACCGAGGCCGAACGCTATGCCGATCAGAAATCTCTCGAAGCCTTCGGCCTCGTGCCCAAGGGCTTTCCGCTCGACAGTTTCCTGCTCGACGTACTCACCGAACAAGTCGCCGGACTCTACGACCCCAAAGCCAAGGAGTTCTACATTGCCGACTGGATTCCCGTCGACGAGCAGAAGGATGTGATGTCCCATGAACTG
>JASHRC010000156.1 GCA_030037525.1 Candidatus Acidiferrales bacterium
CGCCAGTTTGGCTCTCATCGGAGCCTCCTACCTTATATGCATCGCAGTGTGATCGCAAGCTCGGCCTCCGCACGATTCCGATTGTGAAACGGGGAAAGGAACCTTCCGTTTTTCCCCGGGACGCCGAAACGCGGAAGCTCGTTCGCGGCAAGCGATGGCCGTCGGATCGCTGGGCGCGGTGCCAAGCTGGCGAGAGGATCGCGCGAATTTACCGCATGTGCTGGGTAATGGAGATAAACGGATCGATAATACCCATTCTTATATCTCTGCGGAAGGCCTTGTTCTGCTTGCGCCCGCCAGGCTTTCGTAGTAGTGTCAGATCCCCCAAATGCCCCAGCGCGTCCATCGAGCGTCTCTTCGCAAGGGCATTTCGAAATCGAAGGCGAGAGGTAGGAAAATGGCATCCCCCGGCGAAGCCAGATTGCCCAATTCAACCGATAAAGAGGGCGCGAACGTGGACAAGATTCGCGACATTCTTTTCGGCTCCCAGATGCGTGATTACGAGAAGCGCTTCGCGCGCCTGGAAGAGAACATCAACAAAGCGCTTGACGTGCTTCGGGACGATCTCACCAAGCGGATCGAGACTCTGAGCAGCTTTGTGCAGAAAGAAGTCGAGTCGCTCGGCCAGCGAATCAAGACGGAAAAAGCTGAGCGCGGCGAGGGGGCCAAAGAACTGGCCCAGGAATTGAAGGACGCCTCGAAGGCTCTCGAAAAGAAGATCGCTGGGCTGGACGAGCAACTCTCCGACAGCCAAAGCGAGCTGCGCGCCAAAATTCTGGAACACGCCAAGAATTTTGCCGGGGAAGTGGAAAGGCTGCGGCGCGAGGCAGATGCGGCGCTGGATCGCGAAGTCCAGGGCCTGCGTCACGATAAGACCGATCGCGCCGCGCTGGCCGATCTTTTCGCTGAGTTGTCGCTGCGCCTGAAGGATAATTTCAACTTGCCGCACGAATGATGCGTTCCGGCGTGGCCGATCCCACCATCTTCGCACATGCCCGAACAAGCTCAACGCCGCGCTGACCTCCCCGAGCCTCGGGAAACACCCGAACCCGACGATCACGCTTTCGAAGAGCTGCGCCACATCATTGTCTCGCCCGAGCAGGAACAGATCGTCGAAATTCGCAGCCGCATTGAAAATCCCCAACGGAGAGTCGAAGACGTCAGCTCCGTGGTGGCTGAGGCCATCCAAATGCGCCGTGAGCAGGGCGGCGGCGCCGCTCTCGCGGCAGCGCTGGCACCGACGGTTGAAGAAACGCTGCGAGAATCCGTCGGACGGGATCCCGAGGTTTTGGCCGGTGCGCTGTTTCCGGTCATGGGGCCGGCCATTCGCAAGTCGATCACAGAGACTCTGCGCTCGATGCTCGAGTCGTTCAACGAAGCGCTCGAGCACAGCATCTCCCTTCGCGGCATCGCCTGGCGCATCGAAGCGCTGCGCACCGGGCGGCCGTTCGCGGAGATCGTGCTGATGCACAGCCTGCTGTTTCGCGTGGAGCAGGTTTTTCTGATTCATCGCGAGACCGGCCTGGCGCTCGTTCACGTCACGGCAGCATCGGTTCGGGCCGAGGATCCTTCGATGGTCGCGGGCATGCTCTCGGCCATCGAGCAATTCGTTCGCGACTCGTTCGCCTCACCGCGTGAAGAGTCGCTCGCGAGCATGACGGTGGGTGGGCTTGAAGTATGGATCGAGGAGGGGCCACATGCCGTGATCGCCGCGGTTATCCGCGGCCATGCGCCGGCCAGTTATCGGCTCCGGATGAAGGAAGCGCTGGAGGAGATCGAGGGGACCTGGGGCGCCGCGCTCGAGAGCTTTCAAGGCGACACGGGTGCTTTTCGCGCCGCCGATCGGAGGCTGGAGAGCCTGCTGATCACCGCGCACCGCGAGCGCTCGAGCTCCGTGCGACTGGCCATAGCTGCGGGCGCGTTGCTGGCAGCAGTGGCGGCCGGCTGGATTTCTGGTGTTGCGTATCAGAATCACAAGTGGTCCGAGTACGTGCGCAGATTGAGCGAGCGTCCGGGAATCGTTGTTACTTCCTATGAGAAATCGGGCGGACGCTGGCACGTTCGCGGTTTTCGCGATCCGCTGGCGAACGATCCTGCCAGGGATTTGGCGCCCTACGGCCTTGCTTCCCGGAGAGCCGATCTCGAGTTTGCTCCCTTCTATTCGCTCGACGATCAGATTGTCACGCTGCGAGCCGCAAGCCTTCTCGCGCCGCCCTCCGGCGTGCATCTCGCCGAGCATGCCGGGACGCTCGCGGCCTCCGGCACAGCGTCCTCGGTTTGGATAGCAGGGTTTAGGGAGCGCGCGCCTTTGATTCCAGGCGTTGTCTCCTTGGACACCACCGAACTTCGGAATCGCGAAATCGCCGCGCTCCAGTCGGCGGTTCTCACCTTTCCTCTCGGGCAGGCCAAGCTCGAGTCAGGCGAGGAGAGCGCGGTGACCCGAGCGGCGGAGGATCTCAAGGCGATCCGCCACTACGCAGATCGCACCAATCAAAGCGCGAGCGTCTCAATCATCGGCCATACCGATTCGTCAGGCATCGAGGGTACCAATCAGGTGTTGAGCCTCGAGCGAGCCGACCTAGTCGCGGCGATGCTCGCCAAGAACGGGATTCCCAACGAAATGCTGGTGGTGCGCGGTGTCGGCGCCACCGAGCCGCTCCGCGCGGAAAACAGCGAAGAGGCTCGGCACTTCAACCGCAGTGTCACCTTCCAGGTCAAGCTCTCGCCGCTTGCTTCGGCGCCCTGATCGGTCCGGGCCATGCTGCAAAAGAAAATCTGCATGCTCGGATCATTTTCCGTCGGTAAGACCAGCCTCGTCCGGCGATTCGTGGAAAGCCTTTTTGACGAAAGGTATCAAACCACCATCGGCGTGAAGGTGGATAAAAAGGTTGTGCAGGTGGATGGACAGGAGATCACGCTCGTCCTTTGGGACATTCACGGCGAGGATGTGTTTCAAAAGATGCGCATGACCTACCTGCGCGGCATGTCCGGCTACCTGCTGGTGGTCGATCCTACCAGACGCGCGACTCTTGAGGAGGCGCTTGGGCTCAAAGCACGCGTCGAGGAAGCCCTGGGCCGAATTCCGCAGATCCTGCTGCTAAACAAGTGCGACCTGATCGCGGATTGGGAAATCGATCTCGACCGGATCGGTAAGTTCGAAACCGCTGGCCAACCGATCATTCGAACCAGCGCCAAAACAGGCGAAGGCGTCGAAGAGGCTTTCTCCCGTCTCGCCGAAGCTATGCTACATTCACCGTCCTGAGGTCCCACCGCTTGCCGCCGGAATCGATCTACGATGCCTTCCTGGTGCACCAGGGGATTGCCCTGTTTGAATTTCGGGGCAGCGGCGTTTTCCAACCGCTCGCGGCGCTTCCCGGCTGGTGCACCTCGCTTTGGAGGGTCAAGCGGAACAAGCCCGCGCAGCTCGCCCGAAAATCGCCATTCCTCGAAAATTTCCTGGGAGAAGCTCGAGAGTTCTGGGACTTGAAAGGGTCTGGAGCCGTCCATTCGGGCAATTGGATCGAGCGGGGCAGGGCAGGAGGGCAAATTCCGCTGGAAGCATCGGCTTTCTGGCTTGCGGGCAAGCGCGTCCTGCTCGTCCGCGATCTTTCCGAAACGTTTACCGGGCAGCAGCAGCTCTTTCAAACGGCGCGCGATTCCCTGCTCGCGCACGAGCGGCTGATGCGCGAAATCGAGAAAAAGGAGATCCTCCTTCACACGATCGTTCACGACCTTTCGCAGCCGCTGACCTCCATGCGCGGCTGTTTCGATCTCCTGATGGGCAAGAAGCTGGGGCCCGAGCTCGCAAAATACGTGCAAACCGGCCAGCGCGAATCCCAACGTCAGGAACGGATGATTCGCGGCATCCTCGAGGCCTTCTCCGGAGATCTTGCACCGGAACCCGCTCCGCATTCGGCCGACGCCCCATCGGCCGATCTGGTTTCCTGCGCGCGGCGGGCCGTCGAACAATTTGCGCCGGCGTTCACCGGACGCGGAATTCAGCTCGGTCTTGCGCCCTATCAGGACTCCGAGCGGGGCTGGCGCGTTGTGGGAGATGCGCCTCGTATTGACCGCATTTTCGGCAACTTGCTCGAAAACGCCCTACGCTACAGCCCGAGCGGCTCGACCGTCACCGTGGGGGTAGAAGCCAGCGACTCGTCGCTGGTCGCGCGTGTGGAGGATGAAGGGCCGGGCCTGCCCAAGGATGTTTCACCCGACAGCTTGTTTGCGCTCTTCAGCAAGGGAGGGGACCGGCCCGGCAAAGCGGGCCTTGGTCTCTTTTTCTGCAAAATGACCGTCGAGCGCTGGGGCGGCTCGACCGGTGCCGAAAATCGCGCCCAAGGCGGCTCGCGTTTCTGGTTCCGGCTCCCGCGCGCGGAGACACAAGAATCGTACAAACAGGTGGACGCCAGGGATTTGCCAACCTCGCAGGAGGCTCGCCGGGGAGCTCCTCTGCGCATTGTGGTGGCCGACGATGATGAAGCAGTTCGTGAACTAGCCGTCGAAATACTGCGTACGCGCGGCCACTCCGTAACCGGCGTAGCGGATGGACGCGCGGCTCTGGCTGCCTTCGAGCGCGTCCAGCCGGACGTTCTGCTGCTCGATCAACAGATGCCCGGGATGGATGGGCTCGCATTGGCCCGGGCGATTCGCCGGATGGAGCGCGAGTCTGGCGCTCGGAGACGCGCGATGCTCGTCGGCTTGAGCGGCGGAGCTTCAGCGGAAGATCAGCGCCGCGCCGTCGAAGCGGGTATGGACGCGCTTTTAGGCAAGCCTTTCGAGCGCGACACTTTGTTTCAGATAATCGAGCGGCCGCCGGGGTCTGAAATTTCCACGACCGGAAGCACCATCGCGCCCGAGCCGCAAACGGTCGATCTGCGCGCCCATCTCACCCAGATCACCCGAGGCGACGACAAACTCGCGCGAAAGCTTGTGAGCGGCTTTCTGCGGGACTTCCCGCGGACCCTTTCTGCCATCGAGCGCGCCCTCGCCCGCAAGAACGCGCAGGAACTTGCTTCGGCAGCGCATGCCCTGCGAGGTTCATTCGCCATTTTCAATGCCCAGAAATCGGTCGCTGCCACCCGCAAACTGGAAGCCATGGGCCGTGAGGGCCGGTTCGACGGTGCACCAGAAGAGTTCCGCGCGCTCTCGACCGATCTCAGCCGGCTGGAAGGCGAACTTCGTGCTCTTTTCCCTACGGCTTCCGCATCCCCCAGGCGGCGCCCCGATTCGGCCAGGGCGGGTCGCGCCGGAACAAAAGGCTGAGTTTTCAGCGGCGTGACGAGCTCTCGAGCGCCGCGAGCCCCTCTAGGGCGGAGAAGCGCACGAGCAGCGGCTTCATCTCCTCGGCACCCAATCGTTCCGAGCACCCGTCGAGAACTTGCCGGCCCCGATCCAGAAGCAACTTTCGGAACAGGGGGTCCTCGGTGGTGACCGCAATGTCTCCCAGCGCACGAAGTAGACGAAGGCTGACAGCCACGTCTCCTCTCGAGTACATCCGAATCTGTTCGAAGGCCGAATCAACCAGGTGCGCGAAATCGATCCAGGGCACGCTGACCCGTGCCACGCCGCGCAGGTCGTACAGGAAGGGTTCCGGCGGCTCTCGCGAGACAAAGCGGATCAGGATTCGACTGAGCTGGTCGATACAACCGATCGCCGTGGTGGGATCGTTCACAGCAGGCGAAATGGCTTTCAGCGCGATGTCCACAATTTGCAAAACACCGAATTCCACGTCCTGCTGCAGGGTGCGCGTAGGCCCGAAGTCGAACGCTGCGCGGAACGCCTCGGCGGCCTCCGGCGAAAGGCGTTCGGGCTTGTTTACCAGGAGCAGCGGCGTGCCTTCCGGGACGAACTGACCCACGCGGCGGACCAGGTGAACTTTTACGTGCCAGGAGATGGCGAGCGATCGCAGCTGCTTCAGATCGATGAATCGGATATAGCCTGAGACATTGCTCACGAGCGGCGTTCTCCAGGTTCGTGCCTCGGCCCAGTCGCTGGTCTCCAGATGGATTTGTCTGCGCGGGCGCGGCATCACATCGTCGATCGCCGCCTCGGTTTCCGAAGCGATCCTGTCCACGATGTGATTCACGCCGATGGCCTGGGAAATGTGATGAATGAAGAAAAGCAACAGCCCCACGCAGGCAATGGCCAGCAGGATGGCGCCCATCACGGTGACCACCGGCGCGAAAGGATGCGGCACGGTGTGCGTCGCCGGCAGCACGACCATGCAATACAGGAATGTTCCCAGGAAAATGCCGAGCGTCCACTGGGTTACGCGGTCGCGTGCGAAGCTGACAATAATGCGCGGTGAAAACTGCATGGATGCCAGCGTGAGCGTCATCAGCAGGATCGCGAACACGATGGATACAACCGTCATCGTAGAGGTGGCAATGTCGCTGAGGATGACCTGCGCTACTCCCGGGTCGCCGTGAGAAAAGAACAGCACACGAGGCACCCAGTCGCCGATCCAGGGGTTGGACTCCTCCATCTCGGAGAGCAGGGCACCGCCGCAGCCGAGCGCCAGCGCAATCAGGACGGGGCGAATCAGGAATCCGCCCCGCAGGTTATAGCCGATATGGCGAAAGAGAAGACGCAGGCGTTCGATCACGGCCGGGTGCCCTGTGGTGAAGTCCGCCACGAAATATCGGACCGAATCTCGGCGGCGCGAGGCGCTCGTCCGCAGAGGGTGCGTTCAGCGAGCAAACTCTAGCACAGAGGACTGGGCCCTCCTAGAAAAACCGGCTGGCTCGGTGTTTTCGCTCGGTGGCGCAAATTTCAGGTATTCTGCTCCGAAGTAGCCGAGATCGGTGGGACGCGAGTCGAGCGATGCCGGAGGCACAGCTCCGACCAGACGCTTGCTCGCGGAAGCGATTCGCGCGTCTTGGCGGCGCCCGGCTGTCATGATTTGTTTCGCCGATCAAGGCGCGGGAATCACCCAGGAACAGCAGCCGCGAATCTTCGACAGGTTCCGTCGCGGCAACAGGGAGCAGAATCGGAAAGGCACCGGCATGGGATGGGCGATTGCGCGCGAAATCATTCGCGCACATGGCCAACAGATCTGGGTTTCGAGCAAGCCGGGCCGGGGCTCGGAAGTTTGTTTTCGCCTGCCGGTGGCATGCCAGGACGGCCAGCCATGAGCGCGGCCAGGATTTTGGTGATCGATGATGATCCGCAGATTCGCCGGGCGATGAGGACCAGCCTAACTGCGCGCGATTATCAGGTTACCGATGCGCGTACCGGCGAAGAAGGGCTTGAGAAGCTGCGATCCGCCGCATTTGACCTCGTGCTCTTGGATATGAACATGCCGGGCATGGGCGGAATCGAAACCTGCCGCCTGATCCGTTCCGGCTCCGATGTGGCCATCATCATGTTGACCGTCAGCAACACGGAACGGGACAAGGTGGGGGCGCTCGATGCCGGCGCTGATGATTACGTGACCAAACCGTTCAGCATGCCCGAGCTGCTGGCCCGCATCCGCGCGACTCTGCGCCGCCTGCCGCAGCCGCCCGGCAGTGCGGACCTAAGAGAATTGGCCTCCCAAGGAGTCGAAATCGATCTTTCTTCGCGACAGATCGCCGTGCGCGGCCGCACTTCCCACCTGACGGCAAAAGAATTTGATCTGTTGGCGTACCTGCTCGCCCGGCCGAATCGCACCATCAGCCATCGCGAGCTATTGCAGGCGGTGTGGGGGCCCGATTATGGGGACGAGTTGGAGTATCTGCGCGTATTCGTCAATCGGCTGCGCAAGAAAATCGAGCCCAATCCGGCCAAACCTCAGTTCCTGGTGACCGATGCCTGGGCCGGCTACCGTTTCCACCTTCCCAAGCACGACTCGGCTCTCGGGTAGTTGCCCCCCGATCATCTAATCCCGGTCGCTACAAGCCTTTATGTCCCCCTTAGGGCTCATTTATGCCTCGTTTATCTCCGTTCGGACAGTATCAGGCTTGGCAGAATACTGCCCCCCTGCCAAGCGGCAGGGCCTGCCTGGGAAGCGGCCCAGCTCAGCTCGAAGCGGATGTGATTTTTCCGCCATCGGCGAGCCACCCGGGTAGCCTGCTGGGAGGGAGATTGGGCTGGGGAACCAGCCCGGACTCCGTCGGAGATTTCGCGGCCCAATCGACTGGTGATGATCGAAGCGTCGGTGGCCCCCGCCGGAGGGCCGTCTGGTCGGAAGGCCATCGAGCCTTGTGGCAGAACGGGGTAAGTGATGCAACATCGCTCCTTGCGAGGTGAACCGTGTGGGACGTTTTTTATATCGCGGTAGCAATTGTTTGCTTTCTCTTGCTTTGGGCCTTCACCAAAGCAGCCGAACACCTGTAGGAGGAGGATCCCATGGAGTACACCATCGCTGGAATTGTCGCGGTTTTTCTCTTCATCTATCTGATGTACGCGCTGATCCGGCCAGAGCGGTTCTAAAGGTGCCGAGATGACTTTCCTGGGTCTTGCCCAAATACTGATTTTCTTTCTGGTTTTGCTGGCGATCACGAAACCGCTGGGCCTGTACATGTATCGCGTTTTTCAGGGGGAGCGGACGTTCCTCGATCCCATTCTTCGTCCCCTGGAGCGTCTGATCTATCGGCTCGGCGGGGTTCGAGAGGATGTCGAGCAATCCTGGGTAGAGTACACCGGCTCGATCATCTCATTCAGTATTTTCAGTTTCCTTGCTGTCTATCTGCTGCAGCGCTTCCAGGGCCATCTCCCGCTCAACCCCATGCACTTTTCAACCCCCCGCGCTCCGGCCAACGCTACCCCCTTGACGCCCGATCTGGCGTTCAACACGGCCGTCAGTTTCTTGACCAACACCAATTGGCAGTCCTATTCACCGGACACCACGCTTGGCTATTTCGTTCAAATGGTGGCCCTGGCGGTTCAGAACTTCGTTTCAGCTGCCGTGGGAATTGCCGTAGCCGTTGCTTTGATTCGTGGATTTGCGCGACGCACGGCGAAGACGATCGGAAATTGCTGGGTGGACGTGACTCGTTACACGCTCTATCTGTTGCTTCCGATTTGCGTTGTGGCGACTTTGCTGCTGGTTTCGCAGGGATGCATCCAGAATTTTCGAGGACCGGTAACGGCGACGACTCTCGAAGGGCCCAGCCAGGTGATTGAGCAGGGTCCGCTGGCATCCCAGCTGGCCATAAAAATGCTCGGAACAAACGGCGGCGGTTTCTTCAACAGCAACTCCTCCCATCCATACGAAAACCCGACGCCTCTTAGCAACATGCTGCAGATGCTGATGCTCTTAGGGATCGGCGCAGGGCTCACCTATACGTTCGGCAAAGCGGTGGGAGATACACGCCAGGGCTGGGCTGTCTTTGGGGCCATGGCGGTCATGTTTTTTGTCGGTGTTTTCATCTGCTATCCGTCTGAGCAGCATGGCAACCCTATGCTCGCCTCGATGGGTATCGAACGTGCGTATACCGGGAGCCAACCCGGCGGAAACATGGAAGGCAAGGAGACCCGCTTTGGCATCGCCCAGTCGACCTTGTTTGCGACCGTCACGACCGACGCCAGTTGCGGCGCGGTGAACAGCATGCATGACAGCTATACGCCGCTCGGCGGGCTGGTTCCCATGTTCAACATTGAGACCGACGAAGTGATCTTCGGAGGAGTGGGTGCCGGCCTGTACAGCATGTTGATTTATGCGGTGGTGGCGGTGTTCATCGGCGGCCTGATGGTGGGCCGCACGCCGGAATACGTGGGAAAGAAGATCGAGCAAAAGGAAGTCAAAATGGCCATTATCGCCGTGCTTTCCACTGCGTTGGTCATCCTCGGCTTCACCGCGCTCAGTTCGATCGCACGGTTTGCGCCGAACGGCTATTGGAATGCGCCGGGACCCGCGGCAGCCAATCTGAACAATAATGCCGCACACGGATTCTCGGAGATCCTGTACGCCTACTCGAGCGGCGCAGGCAATAACGGAAGCGCTTTCGGCGGAATCAATGCGGATACGCCCTGGTACAACCTCACGCTTGCGCTCGACATGCTGGTGGGAAGATTCTTTTTCATCATTCCGGCGCTGGCGATCGCTGGCAGTCTGGCGGCGAAGAAAGTAACGCCTACCACCAGCGGCACGCTACCAACCAATGGATCCCTGTTTGTGGTCCTGTTGGTCGGAACGGTTGTGATCGTGGGCGCGCTTACCTACTTCCCGGCGCTTTCCCTCGGTCCGATTGTCGAGCACTTTCAGATGCTGAACGGAAAGTTATTTTGAGGTCCTAGGAATCAGGAGCTAGAAATGTCCACTACGGCTGCCCCGGCAGAACGGAAACCGGAAATCAAGATGGAAGAAGGTGCCGCGCTGATCTCCCGGGGTGTCCGCGCCCGTCCTCTGTTCGATCCTGAAATTTTGGGCCGGGCCATCAAGGAATCGTTCGTAAAGCTCAACCCTCTGGCCGTCGCCAAAAACCCGGTGATGTTCGTGGTCGAAGTGGGCGCGGCTCTGACCACGGTGTTCGTGGTGAAAGAGGCCGTGGAGCACGCCGGCGGCATCTTTTTTGGCGTTCAAATCGCGCTGTGGCTGTGGTTCACCGTGGTATTTGCCAATTTTGCCGAGGCCATGGCCGAGGCGCGCGGCAAGGCTCAAGCCGATACCCTGCGCAAAACCAAGACCGATACGATTGCACGCCGCCTCCTTCCAGCCGACAGGTTCGAGATGGTTCCCGCATCGCAGCTTCGCGCCGGGGACGTCGTCTATTGCGAGGCCGGCTACTTGATTCCCGGCGATGGCGAGGTGATCGAAGGTGTCGCCAGCGTCGATGAATCGGTCATCACCGGCGAGAGCGCGCCGGTGATTCGGGAGTCGGGCGGCGACCGCAGCGCGGTGACGGGCGGCACCAAGGTTTTGTCCGACCACATCAAGATCAAGATCACCTCCAATCCCGGGGAAACATTCTTGGATCGAATGATTGCCCTGGTCGAGGGCGCCGTGCGTCAGAAGACGCCAAACGAAATCGCCCTCAACATCTTGATTGCGGGTCTGACACTGATTTTCTTACTGGCCGTTGCCACTCTGCCGCCCTACGCGAAATATTCGATCGCCGCCGTCGGCAGCGGCAGCGCGCCAACGGTGGCAGTGCTCGTGTCGCTGCTGGTCTGCCTGATTCCCACCACCATCGGCGGATTGCTCTCGGCGATCGGCATCGCCGGGATGGATCGCGTGATGCAGCACAACGTGCTGGCCATGAGCGGAAAGGCCGTGGAGGCTTCTGGCGACGTGAATACGCTGCTTCTGGATAAGACCGGGACCATCACCCTGGGGAATCGGCAAGCCGTCGAGTTCATCCCGGTCGACGGAGCCAGTGAAAGCGAACTGGCGGATGCGGCCCAATTGTCGAGCTTGGCCGATGAAACTCCGGAAGGACGCTCGGTGGTCGTGCTGGCCAAGGAGAAATACAGCCTCCGCGGCCGCGAAGTTGGCGAGCATGAAGCGGAGTTCATACCCTTTTCGGCATACACGCGAATGAGCGGGGTCGACATCGACGGTCGCCGGCTCCGAAAAGGCGCAACCGACGCTATCTCGAAGTTTGTGAAGGATGCCGGCGGCACCGTGCCGTCATCGCTGGCGGACATTTCCGATCGGATTTCCCGGAACGGCGGCACTCCGCTCGCTGTCGCTGACGGGGGGCGAACGCTGGGTGTCGTTCACCTCAAAGACATCGTGAAGGGCGGAATGCGGGAGCGTCTGGCCTCGCTGCGAGCCATGGGAATTCGCTCGGTGATGATCACCGGGGATAATCCCTTGACCGCCGCAGCCATCGCGCAAGAGGCCGGCGTCGATGATTTCCTGGCGCAGGCCACTCCGAAAGATAAGCTCGAATACATCCAGAAGGAACAAGCGCAGGGACGCCTGGTGGCCATGACAGGAGACGGTTCGAACGATGCGCCCGCATTGGCTCAAGCCGACGTCGGCGTGGCCATGAACACCGGAACCATGGTCGCCAAGGAAGCCGGCAACATGGTCGATCTCGACAGCAACCCCACCAAGCTGATTGAAATTGTGGCCATCGGCAAGCAGCTGCTGATTACTCGCGGCGCGCTGACCACCTTTTCGATCGCCAATGACGTGGCCAAATATTTTGCCATTATTCCGGCGATGTTTGCTTCCATCTATCCGGAACTGAACAAGCTGAACATTATGGGCCTGCATTCACCCCAGAGCGCGGTGCTTGCAGCCGTCATTTTCAATGCCGTCATTATCATTGCTTTGGTTCCGCTGGCCCTTCGCGGCGTGCAGTACAAACCCGTCAGCGCCGGCCAGATGCTTACGCGCAATCTGCTGATTTACGGCCTGGGCGGCATCATCGTGCCCTTTCCCGGAATTTGGCTGATCGACAAGATTTTGGTCGCGCTGCGCTTCGCGTAGAGAAAGGGCCTCATGTTTAAAGAGCTTGGACCAGGATTGCGGCTGACGCTGGTTTTCACGATCCTCACGGGCCTTTTGTATCCCGCCCTGATGACCGGCCTGTCGGAATTGATCTTTCCGAAGCAGGCCGGGGGCAGTCTGGTGAGGGTGAACGGTTCGCTTGTCGGATCAAGCCTGATCGGCCAGTCGTTTGCCAAACCCGAATATTTTCACCCCCGCCCGTCGGCGGCGGGAAACGGCTACGATGCGACCGCAAGCAACGGCACCAATCTCGGCCCCACCAGCGCGAAGCTGCTGCACGGAACGACAAAGATGGATGACAAGGGGCGGGAGATTGTGGACTTCGACGGCATCGAGGACCGCCTGGTGCATTACTCGATCGACAACAACCTTCCTTACCAGTCATCGGTGCCGCTGGATCGCTTCCAGGACTCGCAAGGTAACCTCGACGACGTGAAACTGATCGATGCGTTCAACGACCCGAAAAGTCCGTTGGTCTTCACGGCCCAGCGGCCCATTCCACCGGACGCGGTTACGGCCTCGTCGTCGGGTCTCGATCCTCAGATCAGTCCTCGGAATGCCGAGATACAGGCCGCGCGCGTCGCCCGGGCTCGGGGCGTCGAGCCCGACCAAGTGAAAGGGCTCATCCCCCAGTTTACCGAGCGCGCGGATTGGGGCTTTCTCGGCGAACCGCGCGTCAACGTGCTGCTGCTCAACATCGAGCTGGATCGCAAATTTCCCGTGCCTAAGAAATAGTACTTTTGCTCGACTCCTGCGCGCCTGGCATGTCACTGGAATAAAAGAATACCTTGAGCTATCGCGCCAAGCTTTTCGTTTTCGTCCTCGGTGCGCTGGCAGTCCTGGTTGCCTTTCATGTGGGGTCTTCTGCGCTCGACACAATTTCGCGCCTGAACGCGATCGAGGCGGAGCGCGACGACTGGCAACGGCCCGCGGCGGTCATCCAGGCGCTCGACCTCCGGCGCGACGATGTGGTCGTCGACCTCGGGTGTGGTTCGGGATACTTTACCTTGAAGCTCTCCTCCCAGGTAGGTGAGCGCGGCCGCGTCATTGCAGAGGACATCCGCAGGTTGCCGTTGGCCTTTCTCTGGTTTCGAGCCGCCGAGAGAGGTGAACACAACGTCCGGGTGGTGCTCGGTAAGCCGGCCGATCCTCTCCTGCCCCCGCGCGTCAACGCGGTGCTCATCTCGAACACCTATCACGAGTTCACCGATGCGCGTCCGATCCTGGTCCATGTTTACCAGGCACTGGTTCCGGGTGGCCGGCTCGTGGTGGTCGATCGCCAACCGAAGCCGCAAACCTCTGAACATGAAATTTCTCCTGACCGAGTGGAGGGCGACCTCCATCAGGTGAATTTTGAAATCGTCAGCCGGCAAGATCGATTCATACAAAACGATTCTTACGGCGAGAATTGGTGGCTGATCGTTGCGCAGAAACCTTGACCCGCTAGGCGAATGAGGTATGAACCCGCTCACCCTATTTGGCTTGATTGCCGTCAGCTTGATGTTGGTGTTCTATGCCCTGGAGCGCCGCAGCCGGTGGTACATCCTGGCGTTTGCCGGCGCCTGCGCGCTGGGTTCGACCTACGGCTTTCTCCAGGGGGCTTGGCCTTTCGGTATCGTTGAGGCGGTGTGGTCGGCGGTGGCCATCCGGCGCTGGTGGACCCAGAGCCAATCGCCCGACTGAAATCTCTTGGGCGGGTCTCGGCCATCTCGATAATTCATCCGGATTTCGTCCCTGCCCCACAAGTTGCGAGGCGATCGCCGTTTTGGTATACATCGCGCGCTACACACGCTTGGGGAGGGCCAATGCAAAGAGCTTGTTTGTCCGTCGCGCTTCTAGCGGCGCTCGGCACCATGCTGCTGGTTCGAGGAGCGCTCGATCGCGCCTCTGGAAACCAACAGGGTTCCCCGACACCCTGCGATCGCACGTGCCTCAATGGCTTTGTCGACGAGTATCTCGATGCGGTGGTTGCTCACGATCCCTCGCGCCTGCCCGTCACCCCATTGGCCAAATTCACCGAAGACGGGCAGCATCTCTCGCTGGGCGATGGTTTTTGGAAAACCGCCACCGCGAAAGGCACGTACCGGTTCTACATCGATGACCCCGACGCGGGCCAAGTCGGGTTTCTGGGAACGATGCGCGAGGCCGGTCAGCCGGTGATCCTTGCCCTGCGCCTGAGGATCGACAATCAGAAGATCTCGGAAATCGAAACAATCCTGGCCCGCGGCCAGATGGCTCAGGGCGGCGCCGCGAACCTGGAAAAAATGAGCGGCCCACGCCCGGCGTTTTCCGAGGACATTCCGCAAGCAGAGCGCAGGCGCCTGGATTTGATCAAGACAGCCAACAAGTATTTTTCAGCCATGCAGCAAAATGATGGCAAGGGCGATTATTCGTTTTTCGCAGACGACTGTAATCGTTTGGAAAACGGGATTCAGACAACCAACAATATGAACCCCTTGCCGGGTCTGAGCACCTCTGGCGCCACCCGTCCGGCTCCCACGCGCCAATACGATCCCGCAGCGAAGCCCACCATGTATTCCGCCGGTTGGTCCTGCAAAGACCAGTTCCGCTCCGGATTGCTGCACTTCGTCACCTGGATCCACGATCGCCGCTACCCCGTTGTGGATACCGAGCACGGTGTGGTCTTTAGTCTCGGCTTCTTCGACCACTCCGCCGGAAATACGCGCACTTTCCAGACACCAACCGGCGACACCGTCACTGCGGGTCCGACGACACCGTTTACTTGGGAGATCGCCGAGATTTTCAAGGTTCGCGGCGGCCAGTTGCACGAAATTGAAGCCGTGCTCACCCAAGGCACGTACGGAATGTGCTCCGGATGGAGCTCTTGGGAAGACTGCCGCTCCGACCAGCCACAGTGGTGATCTCAAGCGGAGCTGATTCGCCATGAAAAGGATGTTTTGGTCTCCTTGGGTGGCCTGTTTTTCGTCTTTCCTGCTCCTAATGTGTGCAGCTTCGGCTGTCCAGATGGCACAGGCCGCCGGGCAAGACTGCGACCGCGCCTGTCTCGATGGCCTGGTGAACCAATATCTTTCGGCGATGGTCGCCCATGATCCGACCCGTTTACCGCTCGCGCGAAACGTCAAATTCACCGAAGACGGTGTGCGGCTCGAGCTCGGAGAAGCGCTCTGGGCGACGGCGGGAGGTTTGGGGACTTACCAGCTCGTTTTCACCGAGCCGGAAGCCGGCGCCGTGGGCGCGTACGCCGTCGTCGAGGAGAATGGCTCCGGCGCCCTATTGGCGCTGCGCTTGAAAGTCGAGAGGCGCAAGATCACGGAGATCGAAACGCTCGTTGCGCGCAAGCCAACCACTTCCATTCTCAATACAGACAACCTCGCAGAACCGCGCCCGGTGTTCCTTGAAACCGTTCCTGCTGCCGAGCGCCCCTCGCGCCGAGAAATGGTTTCCATCGTCGGCAAATACTTCGACGGCATCGAGCAGGGCAGAGGCGATATCGTGCCGTTCGATCCCGATTGCATCCGCATCGAAAACGGCATCCAGACCTGCCCATCGTCGGCGTCGTCCCCTTTGGGTGCGCTTGGTTGCGAAGCGCAGCTCGACACGAAAATCTTCACCTATATTCAAAGCGTGAACCCGCGAAGATTTCCGATCGTCGATCGCGAGCGCGGCCTGGTGCTGGCGATTGTGCGCTTCAATCATCCCGGCACGCAGCAGATGGTCGATGTGCCTGGCCGCGGCAGAATGACCATGGGACGCTATTCGACCTGGCCCAACAGCACGCAGATCGCCGAGCTGTTCAAGATCCAGAATCGAAAGATCAAGGAAATCACGGCCGCGATCGTCACGGCAGCCTACAAAGCCCCGATGGGTTGGGACTAGCCTTGGTAGGCGTGTGCCCAGTGCCGTTGCGCGCAGCATTACCCTGTGTTTAGATACCTTCCGTTCGCGGTTCCGCACACTCGCTGGACGGAGGCTTCCATGGAGCCTGTCGACCTGAAACCTCTCAGTCTGGGTGAACTCCTGGACCGAACCTTCCGGCTCTATCGCAATCACTTCTTTTTATTTGTCGGCATCATGGCCATTCCAGCCGCGGTTTGGCTTCCCTTTAACGTACTGCTTCTTAGTTTCCAGGGTTCGGTGTTGAGCGCGACCGCCACCAACCCGGGCAAGCCGGCCCTTCCGACTCCCACCGAGATCACCGGCCTAGCCGCTGGTATGTTCGCGGTGATTGTTCTTTCCGGCCTAGTTTATTCGATCGCTGTCGCTGCGGCCTCGTGCGCGGTCGCGGACGTTTATCTCGGCCGCGCCGCCACCATCCGGGGCTCTTACGGAAGGATTCACGGCCGCTTCTGGAGGTTGATAGGCGTCATCCTCAATATTCTGCTGCGCATGTTTGGACTGATGCTGGCCGTCATGGGTCTGTTCGTTGGCGGGATGGCCGCCATCGGCTTTCTGTTTGGCGCGGGCCGAGGCAACCCGGTCTTTGCGGTGCTTCTGGCCCTGGGCCTGTTCTTTGCCTACGTCGCGGGATTGTTCTTTTGCGTTTATTTTTGGCTCCGCTATGCGGTCTCCATTCCTGTCCTGATGATCGAGAATCTCGGTGTGCTGGCCACGATTCGCCGCAGCGTCGGTCTGACCCAAGGCCGCCGAGGCCACATTTTCCTGGCTCTGTTGGTGGCTGTGATCATTGCCTATGCCGGAATTTTCGTGCTTCAGATGCCCTTCACGATCGCCATGTTGATTTCCTCTGCGCAAGGACACTGGTCCCAGTGGCTGGCCTTCGCGGCGGCCGTTTTTGGATCGATCGGGAGCGCCCTCACCGGCCCGATTTCAATGATCGCCATTGTTCTGCTGTACTATGATTCGCGCATTCGCAAAGAAGCATTCGATTTGCAGTTCATGCTCTCATCGCTCGAGCCCCCTCGAGCCGCCAGTACGGTTTCACCGGTCTGATGAGCGCCGCTGCCGATGGCGGGTCGGCGCTCGAGGCGCAACGCACATGAAGCTACTGGTCGCCACGGACCTTTCACAAACCTCGCGCGGAGTCATCGACGCGGTTCGGGCCCGCCCGTGGCCGGCAGGAACGGAAGCCTGTATCTTGCACGTTGTCGACCTCACTCCGTTTTCCCTGGGTGCGGATTTGATGGACGCCGCCGAACGAGCGGCAAAGTCCTCTACCAAAGCCCTCGCCGACGATCTCTCGAACTCCGGCCTGCCCACGCGCACCGAAGTATTCGCTGGGGCGCCGCGAAGCGCTGTGATTGAGTACGCTCGGAAATGGGGTGCCGATTTCATCCTGGTTGGATCGCACGGTGGCACGGGCCTCGCCCGCTTCCTGCCGGGCAGCGTGGCCCAGGCGGTGGTGCGACACGCTCCCTGTTCGGTCGAAATCGTGCGGCAAAACCCTGATCGCAAATCGGTACCCACCGAAGGCGTGAAACTCCTGGTCGCCACCGACGGATCGGAATGCTCGCTCGCAGCCGTTCGGTCGGTAGCCCAGCGCCCCTGGCCCTCCAAAACATCCATCCGGCTCGTCAGCGCCGCACCGCCTTTCATGCCCATCGTCGATCCCGCAACGTCCTACATTTACTCGAGCCAGGCAACGCTTGCCGCACAGACGGTCGAAGAAGCAGGGAAAGCACGGGCTCGCGAGGCGCTGGAGCGCGCCGCTCAGATCTTCGCCGAGCTGGGTGTCCGGAGCATCGAGCCCGGTGAGCCGCTCATCGGCGATCCGAGGGCCGTAATTTTAGATGAGGCCAAGGCTTGGCCTGCCGACATCATTGTTACCGGCTCGCATGGCTGGCACGGGTTGGACCGCCTGATGATGGGCAGCGTCTCAGAATCGATTGCCATGCACGCGCACTGCTCGGTCGAAGTGATTCGCATTGGCTCTCCGCGTTCTCAGGTGCCGATGGGCGACTGACGACATCTCGTCTGCTGACGAGATGTCGTCTCGTCTCTCATCTTCCGAAGTCTCCCGTTTTTCGCCTGCCGTTTGTTTAACCCCTCGTATTCAACTGGGTTACGCCGAGTGCGCAGCAGTGGCCCCGAGTGGCCAGGCTCGTGCATTTGATGATGCCGTGCTGCGGATTACGCCAAATGAAAAACCAACGGGCCTGGAGCTAATGCTCGAGGGTCGGCTCGAGGGCCCCTGGGTCGAAGTGCTCCGGAAGACCTGGACCGACACGCTGGAACGCGACAAACAGCCGCACATTCTGGTGGATTTGGGGAGCGTGACCTTTGCCGACCCGAGCGGCCGTGCGCTCCTCCGCAACATGCAAGACCATGGTGTGGGACTCATCAAGGCATCTTTGTTCTTGCGGGAGATGCTGAAGCTCGACGGATCGTCACCCAAGTCTAAGAGCTAAAAGGAGAATGACATGCGCGTTCCCTATGGTATGGAACTCGTCGAGGATTGCAGGACCTGCCCGCTGCGGGGAGATGGATTCTTTTGCCAGTTGCCCGGCGCCGCGCTCAGCGCCTTCATGAACGTGAAATTCACGACGACCTACCCCGGCCAAGCGGTCCTCTTCGTGGAAGGCCAAGCTCCGCGCGGTGTGTACATGCTTTGCAAGGGGCGCGTGAAGCTGACCATGAACTCCGCCGAGGGCAAGACCCTGATCGTCCGCATCTGCGAGCCGGGGGAAATCTTGGGCGCCTATGCCTCAATTTCCGGCGGAGCGTACGAAGTTACGGCCGAAGCTTTGGAGCCCTGCCAAGTCGACTTTATTCGACGCGAGGACTTCTTGAAGCTGCTCCACGACCAGCCGGCGGTTGCCGTTGCCGCGATGCGCGAGCTCAGCACCAGCTACCGCAGGGCGTGCCAGGAGATTCGCTATCTCGGGCTGTCACGGTCGGCCAGCGAGAAAGTTGCGCAATTCCTGCTGGAAACCTCATTGAACGGCCGTCAAACAAATCAAGGGAAGCGCTTCCATCTCGGGCTGACTCATGAGGAAATTTCTCAAATCGTGGGCATCTCCCGCGAGACCGTGACGCGCACCATGACCGAATTCAAGAGCAAGGACCTGATCGCGACGCACGGTTCGACCGTGGTCATCCGAAACGAGTCGGGCCTCAAGGCGCAGGCGGCGGCCGTCGCATAGTTCCCGGTCGCAAGTGAATCATGGCAACCGTCCACAAGTATCAAGTGAGAGCCAAATCGACTCGGCCGTGCGCGGGCGTGGTGGCATCCGATGTGATCTCTCAGCCCATTATTTTCAGCGCGCCGCCCGAATTTTCCGGAGAGCCGCACCTCTGGACGCCGGAGCACTTCTTCGTGGCTGCACTGGTTTCCTGTTACGTGGCCACCTTCTCCGGGATGTCGGAGTTCTCCCTGTTCCACTATGTCTCGCTCGAAGTGACAGCCGAAGGCACCCTGGAACGAGACGCCGGCGGCTGGAGGTTCACCGAGGTCCACTTGAGGCCATCCTTGAAAATCACCCGCGAAGAAGATCGCGAGCAAGCCGTCCAGCTGCTCGAAAAGGCCGAGCGGACCTGCCTGGTCGCCCGCTCGATCACCGCGCAGGTCGCAGTGGAGCCCACGATCAAGGTCGTTTCCGAAGTGGTCCTCGCCGAACCTGCGCTCCGACCGCAACTTTCGCGCTCCGGTCAGTAATCGGTCAAATGGCGCGACGGGATGCTGACCCGCACCGCGTTTAACACCGCCAGCAAATCGATCACTTCCTGCGCGATGGCTCCCTCGATCGGCCGCAGCCATCCCAGAGTTGCCGCTGCCATTCCCGTTAGGCTCAGGGCGATTCCGCCAACGGCGCTTTCCAGAGCGATGCGTTTCATGCGCCGTCCGATGTGAATCAGCTCGTCCACCTTGGACAGCGAACTGTCGAGCACAACCGCGTCTGCTGCTTCGGCCACAATGTCGCTGGTCTGGCCGAGCGCCACCCCCACGGTCGCTGCCTGCATGGCGGGCGCGTCATTGATTCCATCTCCCACAAAAACCGTCGCATTCCTCTCTGTTTCCGCGCGGACAATCTCGACCTTCTCCTCCGGGCTCTTGGCGGCATGAATTTCCTCGATCCCGACCTGGCCGGCTAAATGTTTCACTTCTGGCGGACGGTCGCCCGAGACCAAAACCAGGCGCGTAATCCCGTGCCGCGGCTTCAGGTGTTCGAGAAAGTTCCGTGCGCCCGGGCGCGGTTCATCGCGAAAGCGAAATAAGCCGGCGAACTTACCATCCAGGCACACCAAGCATTCCAGGCCTCCGCTCATCGCGGGCAGTCCCGGAATTTCCTCCGGAAGCTTGTCGCGCCCAGTGATCAGGATCTTCTCTCCTCCCACCATGCCCCAGAGACCCGCTCCCGGCGGTTCGTGAATCTCGGAAACTGGTTCAAGCTCGAGTCCTGCCCTTTCGGCCGCCTCGACGATGGCGATGCCCAGCGGATGCTTGGAGTAGCGTTCCACGCTCGCTGCCTTGCCGAGCAGATCCAGTTCTGCGATGCCGGGCGCACACTCGATATCCAAGAGCGAAGGACGGCCGTATGTCAGCGTCCCCGTTTTATCGAATATGAACGTCCGGCAGGAATCGATCTGTTCGAGCAAGGCCGGGTTTTTGACAATAATGCCGCGCCGGGCTGCGATTGAAACCGCCCCGATCACGGCGACGGGAATGGCCAGCAGCAGAGGGCAGGGGGTGGCGATGACCAACACGGCCAGAAATCGGTGCGACTCTCGGGTCACCAGCCAGGCCAGCAGCGCGATCGTCACCGCCAAGGGCGTGTACCAGGCGCCCAGTTTGTCGCCCAGGCGACGCAGACGGGGCCGCCTTTGCTGCGTCTCCTCCATGACCCGCATGATCCGCGCGTATCGGGAATCGATCGGAAGCTTGTCGGCGCGGATGGTGAGGGCGGTCTCGCCGTTGAGCGCACCGGAAATGACCCGTGCTCCGGGGGCCTTCGACATTTCAAAAGGCTCGCCCGTCAAAAACGCCTCATTCATGCGGCCGTGGCCCTTGATCACTTGTCCGTCGGTGGGGCAAACCTCGTGGGGATACACAACCAGCGTATCGCCGATGCGGATGTCCTGGAGAGCTACATCGACCGGGTGCTCGCCCCGCTTGCGGTGCGCGATCTGCGGCATCCGCTTGGCCAGGGCATCGAGCACGCCGGATGCCCGCCGCGACGAATATTCCTCCAGTGTGGAACCGCCGGAGAGCATCAGAACGATAATCGAGCCCGTCAGATATTCAGCTTGGATCGTGGCGACAACGATGGATATTCCGGCCAAAAGGTCCGAACCGAATTCTCGTGCCATGCATTTGCGAGTCAGCACGACAAGCAGGGGAGCGCCACCGACCACCAGCACGACATAGAGGGGAAGGTTGTAAACCCTCTCGGAGGAATGAACGAAAAAGTGCAGGGCCAGGTGGCCCAGGATGCCGGTGATGGCCAGTGCCGTCACGGCGGAATCGCGCCGCAGTCCGGCCCGTCCGCCCCTCCGAGAGGGGGGCGGCAGGAGGGTTGTGCCCTCAATAGCCGAAGCTGGCCGCGTACGGCCTGATCGAGCGAATGTGGAATTCATGCCGCTGGCGGGATCTCAACCATTACAGTAGCAGCGCGAGACGCCCTTCCCAAGCATATTTCCGGGGCCACGTTCCGGGAATTTAAAGCGACATGGAGCGCGGGAAAAAGCGAAAGAACAGGAGCGCAATCAAAATCAGGTAACCGAGCACCACGAGCGTCCATCCCATGTTGTGCCGAATCACTTGACCCTCGCTGCGCACCAGTTTGCTCGTGGATACACCGACGCTTGCCGTCTGTGGGGCAATCGGTTTGCCGACCTCCGCGCCCACCGAATTGAGCGAGGGCAGCAGCAGTACGGGCAGATTCAAGAGCCTTCCGGTCACCATTTGCACAGGTCCGAACATCGCGTTTGTGGAAGTGTTGCTGCCCGATAATGCAACGCCGATCCACCCCAGAACGGGCGCCAGAACCACAAAAAAGATCCCGAACTTGGAAAGCCCGTAGGCCAGCGAGTTGGCCATCCCCGCATAAACGAAAACATAAGCCAGCGCGAAAATGAAAAAGGCGACCAGCAGCGCCGCCCACATCTGCCGGAAGGTTCGCGAAAACACCTGAGATAGAATCGCCGCGCGCGGTCGCAGAATCGCCAGGATCACCAGCCAGGAAGCCAGAATGGAAGTGCCCCCGCCCAGTGGAGCGAAATTGAAAACCGAAGTGGTGGTCCTCGTGGTGACGGAGGATTTTGCCGCGATGGAAAGTTTGAACAAGCTCTGGGCAGGCAGCTTCGACCACGGGCCAGTCCAGGCAACTACCACCAAGATGAGCACCAGGTACGGCATCCACGCCAGAAAAACCTCGCCTGCCGAGCTGCCCTCGGGCGCCTGGGCGGTTGCATCGAGGTTCAAGGGCGTCCCGCCGAACCCGCGAATCGTGGTGGGATGCCAGATTTTGGCAAACAGCCAAAGAATCCAGAAAGACACAAGCGCGCCGCTGATATCCGGCAGGTACGGGCCCAGGTAATGTGCCACCGGCCACTGCCCTGCGATGTAGGACAGAGAACCCACGATCGCCAGCGGCCACGCCTCGGCCAGGCCGGCTCGCCCGCTGACTAAATAGATCAGAACCCACGGCGGCAGCAGCGCCAGAATCGCAACCACGTTGCCGATCGAGCCGGAAAGGGCCAGGAGCGGCAAACTCGTCACCGCCGCAAGTCCGATGATCGGCGCACCCAGCGCTCCGTAAGAGACCGGTGCGTTGTTTGCGAGCGCGGCCACGCGGATCGCTTCGAGATCGGCAATCCCCAATCCCACCAGAATCGGCGCGACAACCGCCCAGGGGTAGCCGAAACCCACCAGCCCTTCCAGCAGTGCCCCAAACGCCCAAGCCAGCAGGAGGGTCTGAATGCGAACGTCCGCTGTCGCGTGGTGAACGATCCATCTCTGGAATTTCTGAAAGTTCCCGGTCAGAACGAGCGTGTTGAAAATAATCAGGCCCCAGAAAGTGATCCAGTCGATCGACCAAACCCCGGTGAGCCCTCCCAGGAGATACGACTCCAGGGCGTTTCGAACGGGAGCGTGCCAGACACCAACCGCCAGCGCCAGCGTGATCGCCCCGGCGATCGTGGTCGCAAGCCACGCGGTGACCCGAAAAACGGCCAGCATCAGGATCAGGGCGAGAAGCGGCGCGAGCGCGGCGACAATGGTCAGCCAAAGATGGCTGGTGGGGCTGAGGATTTGCTCGAACACGAAGAGCGGGTATATCACATCGCTCGGGCGGACGGCGAGTTGATAAGCGCTCGCCCCGCGGCATACAATACGCGCCGTTGCGGTTCGATGCCTGATCCAAGGGGAACCAGATGCCCACCACCCAAGAACGAGCGTACGTAGGCGCAAGTGGCCGCGTCCCCGAGGGGGGTCGTCTGGTGGTTGATGTTGGTGAAAAAACCATCGGAATCTTCCGAGTCCAAGGTCGTCTGTATGCCTGGCAGAACATCTGCGCGCACCAGGGTGGTCCGGTTTGCCAGGGCAAGATGATTCCTCGCGTAACCGAAGTGATCGACCCAGGCGGCGAGAGCCACGGATTCGCGTTTGATGAGTCGCACCCGCACATCGTTTGCCCCTGGCACGGATTCGAATATGACATCCAGACCGGCGTGCATCCCGGCCGCCCGGCGGCGCAGTTGATTCGCGTGGCGGTCGAAGAGTCCGAGGACGGAATTTATGTCACCGTCTGAGGAATCCGAGAAGTTCTCCGCTCTCGCTCGACAAATGGGCCGACAGATCGAGCGGACCATTCGGGCGGGCGAAGTGGCAGAAGTCCGCGGCGAAGACATGACGAAACTGATGAGCGGCGCTGTGAAGATGTACGCGGCGCGCGTCGAAGAAGCAGAACCGGGAGGAGAAACCGCACCGGTCATCGACGAGACTGTCTCAACCACCGAAGCGATGGTGGTCGCCTGCGCGCTGCTGCGTGCTCATCATTTGAATCCTTTTGATTTGGCTCTGTGGTTTTCGCGTACTGCTCCGGCGCAGCACGGCAAGACGTCGGGCGGGTAAAAGCGATATGGTAGGCGTGAGGATCCAGTCATGGGCACAACCAAGACGCTGAGCGGAACTGCTGCGGCGCGCGAGCATCCGGTCCAGCAGATCACCACGCGCACGGATTCGCGCGAAATTCTGGCGAACGCGCGCCGCGATATCGCTCGCTATCACCTGGACGATTATTTCATCGTGGATGTCGATGCGCATCACGTTGAGTTTGATTCCTGGGCCGAAATTCTCGACCATCTCGAAAATCCTGTGCTGCGCCACAACGCCAAGGCCATGACGCAGGATTGGCCCCGCGCCCGTCAGCTGGCCTTCAGCAATCATCCCGTCGGCCTCACTTTTCAGGACGTTTTCGGCCGTATCCCGCATCAGGCCGAACTCGGTGAAGATGTCGAGAAGACGGACGAGCACCGCGACCTGACGCTGATTCGGCGGGCCATGGATTCCCTGGGAATCAAAATGCAGGTCGTGTTTCCTCAGCCCATGCTCGAAATGGGTCTGCATCCGGAGCCGGACATCGTCACGGCGATCACTTTCGCCTACAACCGTTGGTTCGCGCGCACCATTCTGCCGCGCGAGCGGCGCGTAAGAACGCTGCTCAGCCTGCCGTTTCACGATGCCGACGCTTCGATGAAAACCATCCGGGAATTCGGCGAAACTCCCGGCGTGGTGGGCTTCATGGTGACGAGCCAGCGGCACACCGGTGTGCACCGCAACGTTTACATGAGAATTTATCGCGAGCTCGAAGAGCGTGGCCTGCCACTCGCCTTCCACGCCGGCCCCAGCTGGGGCGATCACATGACCACGACGATGAACCGCTTTCTCTCGGTTCACTCGATGTCGTTCGTCACCTGCAACATGACGCACATGACCAACTGGATCGTGAACGGCCTGCCCGAGCGTTTCCCGAAACTGAAAGTAATCTGGATCGAGAGCGGGCTCGCCTGGGTTCCATTCATGATGCAGCGGCTCGATCACGAATACCTCATGCGTCAATCCGACGCGCCGCTGCTCAGGCGTCTTCCGAGCGAATACATCGCAGAGATGTACTTCACCTCGCAGCCGCTGGAAGTTACCATGCCCCGTATGCTCGAAGCGACTTTCCAGGCGGTGCGCGCCGAAACGCAGTTGATGTACTCCTCCGACTGGCCGCATTGGGATTTCGACGTGCCCGCGCGCATCGCTGGCTTGCCGTTTTTGAGCGAGCAGGCCAAACGCAACATCCTCGGCGAAAACGCCCGCCGCGTCTTCCGCCTCTAGCGCCGCCGGCGGCCGATGCCGACGACTCGCCAGCTGGCCGGCCGATTCCGGGTTGTGAGTGCCATGGCGATTTCACGCCGGTGCTGGCGAAGCACAGCAAACACTTCAGCCTCGTCGACGTGCTCTCGATCGGGATCGACCGCATTCAGCGGAACTTCGAGCCGATGAGGAAGCAGGTCGAAGCTTGGAAGGCCACGCGGATTTCGGATGAATCAGCAAAACTGGTCATCTACCGGGCCTTCGTGCAGGGGGAGTTGGACGTTCCTAAGCACTTGGCCCGGCGGGTCCACGACTTGTATTCCAATCCACAGGTCGACGAATTCGCTCCGCGGACAACGTGGAGTCCATCGAACGCGTTCACGAGCGCATTCAAGGAGCTCGATCCCATTCCGCAGTTCTGGGCGACGGCGACGCTCGCATCCCTTATGGCAAACGGTTAGCTCGAACTGCCCATCGTGGAGCTTCATCTGCAGCGTAGCAACTAACTGACGACAAGGAGGCAGTCCTGGCGTCGGCGGGCTGTGGCGCAACTACCGGGTCGAAGACGTTGCCTCCACACATGGAAATCTCTACGAGCCGCCAGAGAGAATTCCAAAGTGCGAGTGCGGAGGACGGATTCGCCCGCACATCTGCTGGTTCGGCGAGGTGCCGTTCGAACTTGATCCATTCTCCGGGCCGGAGGAACCCGTGAACGCGTCCGCGTTCACGGGATAGACCTGCGGTTTAAGGAATGTGACCCCAGTCACAGCACCGCTCTGTGGCTGAGTATCACCATTGCGCAATATATCAAGAACCGGAAATTGGGTTCGGATCGGCTAACCGTCGGAGGAGGAGAACCATGTCAAAGGACCTGACACGAAGAGAATTAATGCGGCGTTCGATTGCCGCAGGCGGCTTGTTTGCGGCCGGATCACTGATG
Organism: Candidatus Acidiferrales bacterium; assembly: GCA_030037525.1. Taxonomy (GTDB): domain Bacteria; phylum Acidobacteriota; class Terriglobia; order Acidiferrales; family UBA7541; genus Palsa-295. Next base: position 26,566 of record JASHRC010000156.1, read on the forward strand.
CCGATTTCGTCGACGCCAGCCGATCAAGCTGCCAGACCCTCCACTACTCCGGCCGGAACCAGGGTTCCCGCGACAATCGTTGCCGGCAAGGTTGTCGAGCCGCGAAGGGAGCTGCCGGTTTTGCAAAAGACAAGCATCCTGGTCGTGGGCGGCGGTCCGGCGGGGACGGCGGCCGCCTTTTCGGCCAAG
>JASHRC010000157.1 GCA_030037525.1 Candidatus Acidiferrales bacterium
GGCATTCACAATCCCGCGCGAACTCCGGGATCGGTAAGGCGTCTGGGAAGCGGCGTGGCCTACCGCGTGGCTTGTGCGGCCACCTGCCCGGTTCTCACCGTACGCAGCTGAGCGTGGCCGGGGCCGTCTGCCGCCAAACCGGCAGGAAAATTTGCTTGGGAGGCTGGATACGATGACACCAGTCAAGAGCAGCACGCGTATCGAGATCCGGAACATTCTGTATCTGACGGATTTCTCGCAGCCGTCAGAGGCGGCGCTGCCCTTTGCGGCGGCCGTGGCCCGCGAGTATGGGGCCAAGATCTACGCATTTCACGTTCTGATTCCCGCCGTGTACACCTACACCACGCCGGAAACCGCGGCGGCGGCGCTGGATGCCCAGGAGGACGACGCGCAGGCCAATATGCAGCGCGTGAATGCGCAGTTCGCCGGACTGCCGCACGAAGCGGTGATCGAGCGAAATACGGGAGTCTGGCCGGCGCTTGCTGCGGCGTTGAAGGATTTTGCGATCGACTTGATCGTGGTGGGGACACATGGGCGCACCGGCGCGAAGAGGCTGCTGATGGGGTCGGTAGCCGAAGAGGTTTTCCGCAGATCGCACGTCCCGGTGCTCACGATCGGACCGTCGGAGAGCCATGGAGTCCATCGCGGTGGAAGGTTCCATCACGTTTTGTTCGCCACTGATTTCACGCGGGAGTCTGTGGCGGCTGCTCCGTACGCGCTCTCGCTGGCACAGGAAAACGAAGCGCGGCTGACGCTGCTGCACGTGATGAAAGAACCGGAAATCCTTGACAAGGCGGCCGACGATCGCATCGCCAGTGCCAGTTTCCGTCTCCATGAAATTGTGCCGGAGGACGCGGAATCCTGGTGCCGGCCGGACGCGGTGGTTCGTTTTGGAACACCGGCGGATCAGATTCTCAAAGTGGCGAAAGACCGGGACGCGGATTTGATCGTCCTGGGGGTGCGAGGAAGCCACGGAGTGCCGGGAGCGGCCACGCATATCGAACGGGTGACCGCTCATAAAGTGGTCGCGCACGCCCTATGCCCGGTTCTTACCATCCGCGGGTGAAGCACGGGCCTTGTCAAAACGATGACAGCGGTCGATATTGTGAGCGTGGGCTCACCGACCCTGCCACGCGAGGCACCCGAACGGCACCTGACCAAGCGGGCCTCGCTCGACAGCATTTTCCGTCCGCGCTCGGTAGCGGTGATCGGCGCGACGGACCGCACAGGTAGCGTAGGCCGCTCCGCCTTTCTCAATCTCATCCACTCGTCTTTCTCAGGAAGGGTGTATCCGGTCAATCCGCGGCTTTCGGAGGTTTTGGGCAGCCGCGCGTACCCGCGCATCGGCGAGGTCCCTGAGCCAGTCGATCTGGCGGTGATTGTCACGCCCGCGGCGATGGTGCCCAGGATTGTGGGCGAATGCATCTCGGCGGGCGCCAAGGGTGTGGTGGTCATCTCGGCGGGATTCCGCGAGCACGGCGAGGAAGGACGAGCGCTCGAACACCAAATTGCCGAACAACTCAGCCGCCGCCCCCTGCGCCTGATCGGACCTAACTGCCTTGGAGTAATGAATCCGACGATCGGGCTCAATGCCACGTTCGCGCAGACGATCGCCCTGCCGGGAAATGTTGCGTTCCTAAGCCAGAGCGGAGCGCTACTGACGGCGATTCTGGATTGGAGCCAGGGCGAGCAAGTGGGGTTCAGCGCATTCGTCTCCACCGGGTCGATGCTCGATGTGGGGTGGGGCGACCTGATCGATTATTTCGGAGACGACGCAAATACGCAGAGCATTTTAATTTACATGGAATCGGTCGATGACGCCCGGTCGTTTCTCTCCGCAGCGCGGGCAGTGGCGATGAGCAAGCCGATCATCGTCATCAAGGCCGGACGCACCGAGGCGGCATCCCAAGCAGCGTCCTCGCACACCGGGGCGCTGACCGGCAGCGATGAAGTGTTCGACGCCGTGCTGCGGCGATCGGGCGTGCTGCGCGTCGAGAGCATTTCCGACGTTTTCTACATGGCTGAGGTCTTGAGCAAGCAACCGCGCCCGCGTGGGCCGAAGCTCGCGATCGTGACCAATGCCGGCGGGCCGGCGGTTCTGGCAACCGATGCCCTGATTGCCGAAGGCGGGGAGATTGCGAGGCTTTCCGGGGCGTCCCGAGAGGCTCTGGATCGACTGCTGCCTCCCTTCTGGAGCCATGCGAACCCCATCGACGTGCTAGGCGATGCCGACCCCGAACGCTACGCGCACGCCGTGGAGATTGCCATCAAGGATCCTGGCAGCGACGGCCTGTTGGCGATCCTGGCACCGCAGGGCATGACCGACCCCCGAGGAGTGGCCGAGCGGCTCGCACCTTACGCCAAAGGGAATGGCAAGCCGATACTGGCCAGCTGGATGGGCGGAAAATATGTCGAAGCGGGCGAATCGGCGCTCAATGAATCGGGTATCCCAACGTTTTCCTATCCCGACACCGCAGCGCGCGTTTTCGTCAACATGTGGCGCTACACCTATCACATTCGCGGGCTCTACGAAACGCCCGCCATAGCGGATGATCCGAGCGTCGCGGGAGAGCGAGTGCGCCGGGCCAGCGAAATCCTGAAGGCAGTGTTGGCCGAGGGACGGACGCTGCTTACGGAAGTCGAATCGAAGCAGGTGCTGGCCCTCTACGATATCCCAACAGTTGCGACCAAGGCGGTTCGTAGCGCTGAAGAAGCGGTCGACACGGCGTGTGGAATCGGTTTCCCTGTGGTAATAAAGCTGCACTCTCGCAAAATAACCCATAAGACCGACGTCGGCGGCGTAAAGCTGGACCTCAGGACCCCCGATGCGGTGCGGAGGGCCTACGGCGAGATTGAATCAAGCGTAGCCTCGCGAGTGGGAGCCGACAGTTTCGAAGGCGTTACGGTTCAGCCGATGATCCGCCAGGACGGATACGAGCTCATCCTGGGCAGCAGCGTGGACTCGCAGTTTGGACCTGTCATTCTGTTTGGCTCCGGTGGCCAATTGGTGGAGGTGTATCGCGACCGGGCGCTGGCCCTGCCGCCGCTCAATACGACGCTCGCTCAGCGGATGATGGAACAAACAAAGATTCACAGTGCGCTCCAAGGCATTCGGGGACGGAAGCCGGTCAATTTGAATGCATTGGAAGGCGTGTTGGTCCGATTCAGTTACATTCCGATCGAGCTGCCGCGAATCAAGGAGATCGACATCAATCCATTAGTTGCCTGGGCCGAGGGCTTAATGGCCCTCGACGCGCGAATCGTGCTCTTTGACCGAGCGATGCCGGATTCGGCCCTGCCGCGACCAGCGATTCGGCCGTACCCAAGGCAATATGTCTCGACTTGGACGATGAGGGACGGCCGGGAAGTCTTGATCCGACCGATCAGGCCTGAAGATGAGCCGCTGATGCACGGTTTCCACGAATCGCTCTCGGAGCAAACGATTTATCTCCGTTATTTTCACATGGAAAGCCTGAGCGCACGTGTAGCGCACGAACGGCTAATTCGAAAATGCTTCATCGATTATGACCGTGAGATGGCCCTGGTAGCGGAGGCTGCGGATGAGAAGACACAGCAGCCAGAACTGCTAGGTGTGGGACGGCTGACGCGCCAGCACAACCCTGAGGAGGCGGAAATGGCGGTTCTTGTGGCTGACAGGTTTCAGAACCTCGGCCTGGGCACCGAACTCATGAGACGGCTAATCGAATTCGGTCGCGGCGAGCAATATACGCGCATTCTGGCCCACATTCTCCCCGAGAACGCAAATATGCGGAAGCTTGCCGAGCGGTTTCATTTCGAAATTCAGCCCCAACCAGACCCCACCGAAATCCTCGCTGTTTTGAACCTAACCTGAGGCCTTTGGGTGCCTATCGAATCAGCTAAGGG
>JASHRC010000158.1 GCA_030037525.1 Candidatus Acidiferrales bacterium
ACGCCTATGATTTGCACTACAGCGGGCCGATGGGATCGAAGCGACTGCGGGAGGCGATATGCGCATATTTGCGAACGGCGCGGGGAGTGCACTCTGAGCCAGGGCAAGTAATGATCGTTTCGGGGTCGCAGCAGGCCCTGGATATTTCCGCTCGCGTGTTGCTGGACGAGGGCAGCGCGGCGTGGGTGGAAGAGCCGACATACTGGCTGACCAGGCATGTGCTCCAGGCGGCGGGATTGAGGATGGTAGCGGTACCGGTGGACGGCGAAGGGATGGACGTGGCGGTGGGAGAGAGGCGATGCCGAACGGCGCGGGCAGCGTTTGTGGCACCCTCGCATCAGTTTCCACTGGGAGCAACGATGAGTGCGTCCAGGCGGCTGCAGCTGCTTGAGTGGGCGAATCGGGTGGGCGCATGGATCATCGAGGATGACTACGACAGCGAGTATCGGTACGGGAGCATGCCGATCGCGGCGCTCCAGGGACTGGATCGCAACGCCCGGGTCGTTTATGTCGGGACGTTCAGCAAGACCTTGTTTCCGGCGCTGCGGATGGGGTACATGGTGATTCCGCAGGATTTGGTGGATGCGTTTGTGCGCATTCGGCATGCGATGGATTTGGGAACGCCGCACTTCTATCAGGCCGTGGTGGCGGATTTTATCGAGGAGGGACACTACGCGCGGCACATTCGGAGGATGAGGCTGCTCTACGGTGAGCGGCGGAAGGCGCTGGTCGAGAGCATCCGGAAGGAATTTGACGGGAAGATGGAAGTCATGGGAGCGGAGGCAGGGATGTTTCTGACGGTGAAACTGCCGAAGGGAACTCCAGACACCGAGATCGCACGGGAAGCGGCAAAGGAGAAGCTGTGGCTAGCGCCGCTTTCGCCAGCGTACACAGGGTCGGGCGGGCAGGCGGGATTTATTTTGGGATTCGGGGGTATCCCGGGCGAGGAAATGGGGCGAGCGGTGCGGCATTTGCAGGATTTGATTCTGAGGCATGGCCAGGGGAAAACGCGAGCGCGAGGCGCTGACGGGAGTGGTGATAGGGGTGACGAAGCAAGTGGTTATTGATTGCGCTCTCAGAGGGTGTGAGATTCGGGCGAATGAACCCGCATTTGTGCGAGGCGACGCGCAGGGGGGTGATTCTTGCCGACGGGATAGCCATTGGGATTCCCGCGGCGGTCTTTTGGCCCTACTTTGCGGGGATTGCGCTGACGATTGTCGCGCTGGCCTGGATGGCTCGGCGGGAACTGCCCGAGGCGAAGGGCATGGACAAAGTCGTCGTGCTTGGCCGATTGTTTTTGGCCGTTCCGATGGCGGTATTCGGAGCGGACCATTATATGTTCTGGAGGAGCATGGGGCCGATGGTACCGTCGTGGATACCATGGCATCCGTTTTGGATATTGTTTGTGGGGACGGCGCTGATTGCGGCGGCGGTGAGCATCGTTGTGAGGCAGTACGATAGGCTGGCCGCAACCCTTTTGGGGATCATGATTTTCTTGTTCGTCGTTCTGATCCACGTACCGAATCTGATCGAGGCTCCCGGCGACAGATTTCTGCTGGCGGTAGCTCTGAGGGATACATCGTTCAGCGCAGGCGCGCTCGCCTACGCTGTGTCCCGGGCGCAGCCGTCATCCAGACGTGTGCTGCTCCGCCCGGTGCGCTACGTGATGGGAACGGTGTGGATCGTGTTTGGCGTGGAGCACTTTCTGCATCCGCAGAATGTGCCGGTGGTCCCGCTCGAGAGGCTGTTGCCCCCCTGGATCCCGGGACATCTGTTTTTGGCGATGGTGACGGGAACGCTGCTGACCGTCTGTGGGGTGGCGGTTATTTTCGATGGGAAGGCGCAGGCGGCGGCCACCTGGGTGGGGACGTATTGTGTTCTGGTGGTGTTGGCGGTCTATTTGCCAATGCTGATTGCCAAGCCCGATGTCGAAGGGCTGAATTATCTGGCTGATACTATGGTCTTTTGCGGGTGCGCGCTGGTGCTGGCGAGTGCGTTGTCAAACGAAAACAGGGCCGGGGAGGTCCTGTTCGCGCGCGCCGGGGCGAAGCAAGCGATTGGCCTTCGCCAGGGAGGCGAACCGTGAAGAACAGATGCGTCGTGATTGTGGCAGGTCTCGTGGTGCTAGCAGCAGCGGAAGCCAGTGCACATCGCGCTTTCCGTGCTGAGGCAGGTGCGCAGGCGGCAGCTGCCGCGCCGAAACGACAACCCGTGGTGATCGAATTGTTCACCTCAGAAGGATGCTCGACCTGCCCTCCCGCCGATGGGTTCCTGAGCGAGCTGGAAGCAAAGCAGCCCATACCGGGAGTGGAGATTATCGCGCTCGAAGAACACGTGGATTATTGGAACCACGACGGCTGGGAGGACCCGTTTTCAAGCCAAGCGTGGACGGCGAGGCAGCAGGAGTATGTTGCAAAATTCAAGGGCGATACGCCCTACACGCCGCAGATGATTTTAAACGGGGAGAAAGTGATGGCGTTGAAGGACGCCGCCGAGATAGAGCAGACGATTTTGCAAGCGGCGAAAGAGGAGAATACAGAGGTGTCCATCGCGGCAGCGGGCTCAGAGAGGGCCGATGCACTGAAATTCGAGGTGCACGTCGGGAACCTGCCAAGCGCGCTGGACAAGGCCGATGTGTGGATGGCGGTGACGGAGGACGGGCTGCATTCCGATGTGAAGGCTGGAGAGAACAAGGGGAAGATGCTGGAGCATGCCTCGGTGGTGAGGACGCTCGAGAAGATCGGATCGACACCCGCGAAGGGCGCAACGCCGTTTGTGGCCAATCCGCAGATTAAGCTGAAGTCGAATTGGAAAAAGGAAAATTTGCGAGTCGTGGTGTTCGTGCAGGATCGAAAGAGCTGGCGCATCGTGGGCGCAGCGTCGGTGAAGATGATCTAACACGAACGCCCGCGTCGACTCCAACAATGTAAGTCTCAGCCGAAGGCCGTCTTGAACCTGTTTGAATGAGGGCAACCTGAAAGGCGCCTGTGTGGCAAACTTTGGAGATTTGTTCATAGATTGAATCACACGGCTTTGTCGGTTGATCTCAGAAATTGGTTTGCCTACCGACGTCTACCCTCCGAAAGGGAAATCCCAGCCCGTCCGCCCGATTCGGTTCCAGAGTTGGCGCGATGCTAAAGACAACCTTCGCGGATTCGGGGAAGATCAGGGATTGTTGGAGACCACGGCGAAGAGCCCGAGCAAGACAGGCTTGCAGTATTGACGATTCCGTAGTTTTTGCTACCAGACAAGGCTTCTTACGTCGGCTGAGATTCTGAACTCGCCCGCACGCCACGCGGGTTTCCGCTGGTAATCGTGAGGGCACGCCCTGAGTTCGTTGGTCATCGCCGACCCCAAATCCGGTGCAACACTGGTGTCAGAGTTCCCGAACCAAACCTGGGAATCCCCGATGAATTCCGCAAGAATCAAACGCACCGACCATACCTGGGAGCAGACTGAGCGTCGTCAGTGGTGGCTCTCGGCGTCGAGTATTGTCCTATCGTTGGTTCTAACGGTCGGAATCCTATCCCTGGCGCTGCCACTCTTCACGGTAGAGTCCAAGTCTTACGAGGCTCTTGATCAGCGCATGCTCGTGGATGCTCTGCTTGGCTTGGTGTTGCTGTTTGATCTGTACGTGGCCTTTCAGCAGCTGCAGCTCTATCGCGTTCGGCGCCAGATCACGGCGCGTGAAGAGCTCTTCGAACTGATCAGCGAAAACGCCGCAGACATGATGGCCGTCGTCAATGCCGACGGCACGCGAGTCTACAACAGCCCGTCCTACGAGCGGTTGCTGGGCTACTCCCCCGAAGAATTGCGCGGCTCCGTTGGGTTCGAGCAAATCCATCCCGACGATCGTCCGAAGGTCATCGAAGCGGCGGAGCAAGCCAAGCGCTCGGGGCATGGCAGGCGCGTGGAGTACCGCATGCGCCACAAGGACGGGGGCTGGGTCTCACTGGAATCCACCGCCAGCGCCGTCCGAGATAGCAAAGGCCAAGTGCAAAAGCTCGTCATCGTCAACCGGGACATCACCGAACGCAAACAGCTCGAGCAACAGCTTCAGATGGCGCAGAAAGTCGAGGCCATTGGCAGGCTCTCCGGTGGAATCGCTCACGATTTCAACAACATTTTGGGGGTGATCATTGGCTATACCGAAGCGCTGCAGAAGCGCATGCCGCCCGAGAATGCTTTCCGCGACGCGATTGACGAGATCCAGCGCGCTGCCAAACGCGCCGCCTCGCTCACTCAGCAGCTCCTGGCGTTCAGCAGGAAGCAGGTCCTCGAACCAAAGATTCTTGATCTGAACGCCGTTGTGCGCGAAATGGAAAAGATGTTGGGCAGCTTACTAGGCGAGCACATCGAGCTTGTTCTCACGCCGTCCGATTCGCTAGGAATGGTGAAAGCCGATCGCACCCAACTCGAGCAGGTGATTCTGAACCTGAGCGTGAACGCGCGCGACGCCATGGCGGAAGGCGGGAAACTGACGATCGAGACCTCGAAGGTCGAGATGGACGAAGCAAATCCTGCTCGTCCCGCCTACATGCTGCCCGGCACTTACGTGCTTCTAAAAGTCACCGACACCGGCTGCGGCATGACGCGCGAAGTGCAAGCGCACATCTTCGAGCCGTTCTTCACCACGAAAGCGAAAGGCCAGGGCACCGGCCTCGGCCTGGCCACTGTGTACGGCGTCGTGAAGCAAAGCGGCGGCTACATTCTCGTCAACAGCGAACCCGGAAAGGGAGCGGCGTTCGAGGTTTATCTGCCATCGATCGAAGCCTCTGCGGAAATCGCAAACGAGCCGCCGGCTGTGGTAAAGCGGCCGCGGAAAACTGATGCGACTGTCTTGTTAGTTGAGGACGAAGCCTCGCTTAGGAAATTGACGCGGGACGTGTTACAGGAAAACGGTTACACCGTCTTGGAAGCCGCCGACGCGAGTCAGGCGCTCGCGATCGCAAAAAGATCTGTTGGGATCGATCTTCTTTTGACTGACGTCGTCATGCCCGGACTGAGCGGTCGCGCGCTTGCCGACGCGTTTGCCATCTCGCATCCTGATACGCGAGTCCTGTTCATGTCTGGCTATGCAGATCGCGAAATCGCAAAGCCAGGCGCCCTCGACCCGGAAACCGCCATCCTTCACAAGCCGTTCACGCGCGACGACTTAATTCGCAGAGTGGAAGAAGCCCTCGTGGCGGTAACCACATGACTCCCGCCGCTCCAGAGCACCGCATGAGACTCGCTGTCATCGATGACGATCCGCAGAATTTAAAGATGGTGCAGTTCGTTTTGGCCGACGAGGAACTTGAAATTCAAACCTCGACGGACGCGCAGGGCGGCCTGGACCTGGTCCGCCGCACGCATCCGCAAATCGTGCTTCTTGATTTGGTGATACCGGGCGTTCAGGGAATGGAATTGCTAGAAAAGATTCTCGATTTCGATCCGGGCATCGACGTGATCCTGATGACCGGCTACTACTCGACCGAGTCCGCGGTGGAAGCGATTCAAAAAGGCGCATCCGACTATTTGCCGAAGCCGCTCTCGACCGAAAAACTCCAGCAAAGAATTCATCAGATCGCCGACGAAGCGAAGCGCCGCCAGCGAAGCCTCCGCCTCGACAACGACCTTCTCGAAAATTTTGCATTTGAAGGCATGGTCGGGCGCAGCCCGCTTATGCTGGATCTTTTTTCGAAGATTCGTCGCATCGCCCCGCACTTTCGTAGCGTGCTCGTAGCGGGCGCCACAGGGGTTGGCAAAGAGCTCGTCGCGCGGGCCCTGCACGCGCTTTCGGCGGCCGGGGATGGCCCGTTTGTGCCGTTCAACTGTTCGGCGATTTCCGAAACGCTGGCCGAAAGCGAACTGTTTGGCCACGTAAAAGGCGCCTTCACGGGCGCAGATCAGAACAAGGCCGGGCTATTCGAATACGCGAATGGCGGCACCGCCGTTTTGGACGAAATTAGTGAAATGCCGCTGCCCGTGCAGGCAAAGCTGCTCCGCGTGCTCCAGAACCAGGAGTTTCAACGCGTCGGCTCGCCGGCGCCGGTGAAGATCGACGTTCGCGTCGTGGGTGTCACCAACCGCGATCTCATTACCTTGGTGAAACAGGGAAAATTTCGTGAGGACCTTTATTTCCGCCTGTCCATGGTCGAACTGCGCGTGCCGTCACTGACGGAGCGCCTGGAGGATTTGCCTCTCCTCGAGCGCCATTTTCTGCAACACTTCGCCGCCGAATACAAGAAGCCAATCTCCGGCCTGACACGTCGCGCCCAGGCGGCTCTTGGCCAGTACAGTTGGCCGGGCAACGTTCGCGAAGTCCAGAACGTGATCGGGCACGCGTGCATGATGACCGAATCGGAATTCATTGACGTTCGTGACCTGCCCGAGTCGATCAACACCCACAGACCGGACCGGAGGGTCGACGCTGACGCGCTGCTGTCCATCCGCGAAATCGATCGCCTGCATGCGCGACACGTTCTGGACCGCGTCGGCGGAAATAAGGTCAGGGCTGCCGAAATCCTCGGCATCAGTCGCACTCACCTCTACGAACTCCTAAAGGACGCACCCGAAGAACCCGTTGAGCAGCCCCGCGGCACGCTTGCCGACGAAACTGCCTGACCTGCCCGTGCCACCATTCCCCTGTAGGCTCCCTGTACACTTGTAAACGTCGTGGACACCGCGCAATGCCGCCATGAACGTAATCCACTGAAAACAGACAGTTTACTTGAAGGGGATGAAAGGCCCCAGCCTTGCTCTATCACTGGCTGGAGTGAGGAGGTAGCCATGATAAACGCAGCCGAAATCACCATGAGCACTTCGGTAATACCGAGACGAAACGAGCGCCGCCACAATCCACGCTACACCTTCACGGCGGACGCCGAAATCGTGGACACGAAATCGGGAACAAGAATGACCGCGCACACGTTGGATTTTGGCCGCGGCGGTTGCTATGTCGACATGTTCAACCCGCTGCCGGAAGATACAGTCGTAAAGCTCCGGCTGACCAAATGGCAGCAGACGCTGGAAACTCAGGCCAAGGTCGTGTACTCGGCGGTCGGGATGGGAATGGGGCTGATGTTCGGCACGCTCAATGCAGCGCAGCGAGCTATCGTCGAAAGCTGGCTTATTCAACTGACAGGGGTCGAGCCATGTTGAGCCGCTCAGCAACGCAGGCAGATTGAGGAGGCTATGCCATGACGACGTCTAACCCAAGCTCGTCACGGCACAGGCCAGAACGAAGTAAGCCGCAGAATCAGTTCAGGCCATTGCCGAGTCTACATTACCCTCGCGATTGGAACCGAGCCGGTCGGGAATGCTGATGCCTAGCAGGTGCTGAAGGGGCAATCCCTTCGCCAGTAGAGAAAAAGCCACCGAAAGACCTCCCGTGAGTCCTAGCCAGAACCGAGCGTAGGTCCTCCGCTCGAGTTCCTCTTCACCTTCCCGACGAATCGTTTTTGCATACATGCGCGCCGACAGAAATTCCAGTTCGCCCCCGGCCGCGTGACAGAGCCGAGTGCAAGTCCTGCGGACGTCGGTGGGCCGCTAGGTTGTCAATCCCAGCTTTCGCGGTACTCCCGACAGCCTTTTCCGTGAGCCCTCTCCCCAGGCCTTTCCAATCTTGCCTACGCGAGGAAGTGCTTTCGTGAGGTAATGTTCGTTTCGAGGTAGTTTTCCGTGACATCGTCGGCGGTCCTCCTTAACCGCGCTCCGATGCTCTGCTTACCTCAGCCACTTTACGGCTAGCAGTGATACACCCAAGATCGCGGTGCTGGTCTCGCGCAAGACTGATTACAATTGGGCTCGTCGACAATGACCAAGAGGGCTCGTGGGGCAGAACTCCTCTCGAAACGAGCATGGAAGGTGACGAGATGCCGAATTCGCGGATGCTACTGAAATTAGTAGTCCTCGTTGCTCTTTGGTCTCGTCCAACGGATGCACAATCTCCGACGCAACATTGGGTCGGCCTCCAACTCGCAGAGGGTGGCTCGCAGATACTCATCCTGAATTTGACAACGTCTCCGGAGATGAAAGGGACAGTGGATTTACCTGAGTTTGGTGCGTCGGGCATCCCGGCTTCGAATCTTGCAGTGCGTTCCGGAAACATCCATTTTGAATTGGTTGGAGACAACTCCACAGCCGCATTTGACGGAACGATACGCGGAGACCTCATCCAGGGCTCCTGGAGAGAAGGCGCTCACTCAGGACGATTTGAACTTCATCTTCAGCCAATGGGGCCCTCTCTCATCGAGAAGTCAGTGACTTTTGCCAACGGCGATGTGCGCCTGTCGGGCTCCTTGATCGTTCCAGCGGGTAAAGGCCCCTTTCCTGCTGTGGTGCTGATCCAAGGTGCCGGCCCAGAACCGCGAAGTGCTTCGCGCTTTATGGCCGAGGTTTTCGTTCAGAACGGGATTGCTGCCCTGACATATGACAAGCGCGGCGTTGGAGAGTCCAGCGGTGACTGGCAGACATCGTCATTCGAAGCCCTGGCGGGAGATGCCGTCGCAGGTGTGAATTACCTGCTCACACAACCTGAGATCAGCAAGTCCCATGTGGGACTGATGGGGTCAAGCCAGGGTGGATGGATTGCGCCAATGGCGGCTCAGCTCTCACCAAATATCAGCTTTGTGATCGTGAAGTCAGCCGCAGGGGTAACTCCTGAACGACAGGAACTTGAAAGAACAGAGCGGTTGATGCACGAGCGGGGCTTCTCAGCCGCAGAGACGCAGGACGCGCTTGAACTGTATCAGCAGATGATCGATTACGCTTTTACAGGGAACGGATGGGAGCAACTGTCGGCGGCGCAAGAGAAGGCTTCGCACGAAAACTGGGGCGGATACGGCATTTTCCCGAGGGACTCGTGGTGGTTCAAGTTCATCAAGCTCAATTTCCGGCACGACCCCATCCCAGTGCTGCAAAAACTGCATTGCCCGGTGCTGGTCATCTTTGGAGGCAAGGACCCCGATCTACCCGTGGACCTGTCGGTTCTGAACGTGAATAAGGCCCTCGCCTCTGCTCCGTCGGGATCGCTCGTTGTTGTCTTTCCAAAAGCTGGGCACGATCTGCGTGATGTACCTGCCCCAGGAGAGGCTTGGTCCTTCGGGAAGTTCGCTTTGGGCTACTTGGATCTTGTTACATCCTGGGTCAAAGCTGAGAGCGCTTCGTCCATCTCCTCTGCTCCGGCGGTTACGCATTGAAGAAATACCAGAACTTATATCGGATTGCTCCGTCCAACGACCCAACGGTTACTGGCGAAATTGCCATTGCGCTCCCAACGGCAGATCCTATAATCCCCTTCGTCTATTGTCGGCAGACAGGACACTGCGAATCTAGCCCCCAATAACTTTAGGCTTGCCCGTCATAGTAAGGGCTCCTTAACTCGATCCCCAGTTAAACAACACTGGTGTAGAGTGTTTCAACATCTTCAGCCTAGAAAGGACGGCATCGACAAATCCCGTGGGGTGTATCACGCGACGCGGGTTCCTCGAATGCGGTTCAGCGGCCTTGGGAACTGTAGGGCTGATCGGAGACGCGTATGCTGCAGAGTTCCAACAGTGTGCTGGATAGCGCGAAACCTAGTTCAGAGCTGCTGGCTGATAAGATTGCTCTCGAAGAGCATTTTGTCCTTGCCGAAAATATCGATGCAAGTTACGCGGTCAGAGATCTCCCGCCTGAAACTCGGCAAAGAATCCTCGATCTTGGCAGTGGACGCATCGCAGACATGGATCGCGGAGGTCTCGACATCTGTATTCTTTCGTTGACTGCACCCGGAGTCCAAGCCATTCCCCAGGTCAAGGAAGCCATTGCCCAAGCGCGGCGAACCAATAACTATTTGGCTGAGAACATCGCCAAGAATCCCAAGCGTTTGAAAGGTTTTGCGACACTGCCGTTACAGGATCCAGAGGCGGCTGCTCAGGAATTGACGCGCTGTGTTAGAGACTTGGGCTTCTGCGGCGCGTTGGTCAATGGATTTTCACAGGTCGGGGACGGGGATTCAGCCTTTTACTACGATTTGCCGCAATATCGTCCGTTCTGGGCGACCGTCCAGGAGCTGGATGTGCCGTTTTATCTCCATCCTCGCGATCCGTTGCCAACCAGGCAGCAATGCTACGAAGGATATCGTTGGCTCGCCGGCTCGCCTTGGGGATTTGCCGTCGAAACATCCATTCACGCTCTTCGTCTGATGGCCAGCGGGTTGTTCGATGAATACCCAAAACTCAAAGTGATCCTCGGCCATTTGGGTGAAGGACTATCGTTTGGCATCTGGCGCGCGGATCATCGCATATCCAGGGGGAGCGGTGCTCCGAGAGCGAAGCTGCCCATGAGCCACTACCTGCGGGAGAATTTTTATGTCACGACGAGCGGGAACTTCCGCACTCAGGCCCTAACCAACGTAATTCTTGAAATCGGCGCTGATCGTGTCCTCTACTCAGTCGACTATCCTTACGAGGACGCGGTCGAAGCCAAAGAGTGGTTTGACCACGCTTCCATTAGCGAATCCGACCGCTTAAAGATCGCTCGGGCTAACGCCCAAAAGCTGTTCCACTTCTAGCCAGAGCTAACGGAAGTTTATCTTATTGGTAGGGGCGGTGGGACGCCGGCGGCTTTCGCGACTCTCGCAATGCCTTGGGCTTGGCGACGTGGCACAACGCAATTAGGAGAAGCGCGGCTCGTCCTCATCCTCCAGTGCGGCTTTACTTTCGGGCGAACCCGCCCGCTCGCTCGACCGTGGAAGCCGCGCGGCTGCCGCGCCACGTGCGCATCGGAATCGGTCTGATTACTCTTGCGTCAGCAGGCCGCCAAGCCGAAAGCGGCTATTCGGCCGCGAACGCGAGGAGGACGTTGCCGGTGCCGGTCCCGACGACGGCGTAGCCCGAGCCGACAAACAGCATTCCGCCCGCGATGCTGGGGCCGATCGAGTTGATGGCGCCGCCCTTGGCCTGGATTTTGTTGACTGTCTCGAAAGGCCGGGCGGTATCGTACTCCCAGAGGACACTGCCATCGGTGGTCGAGAGCGCACGCAGTTTTCCGTCCGATCCGGCCACGAACACAACTCCGGGCATGGCCGTGGCTGCCGCGGAATTGGAAGCGTACGGGCCGGCGTTTGCGAACTTCGTGTACCAGCGGCGTCTCCCCGTCGCCAAATCGACCGCAACCATTCCGCCAGATTGGACTCCGTAAAAGACATCCCGATCGTCGGCCGCACCACCCCAGAAGATGCCGCGAGTTATGGCCATCATACTGTTCGGATCGCCTGGTGGCGCGGGCACCACGTTGACCTTCCATAGCAGGGCGCCATTCCTGTCGGGATCGACCGCCACGATGTAGGCGTCCTTCGTTCCGACGACAACGACGCTCTTGCCGTCCGGCAGCGTGCGCAGGATCGGGGAATTGCCGATGTCGAGGTCCGGACCATTCACCTCAGGACAATTATCGGTTCGCGTCGGCCCGTTGCATCCGCCGATATAGGCATCGCCGGCTTGCACCTGATAGAACCACTTGATCTTTCCCGTGTCGAGATCGAACGCCACGATCGCATCGGTCGTATCCGGAACGGGCTGGGTTTGGCCGTCTCCCGTACCGACGTAGACGGCATTGCGCTGGACATCTATCGTGGGAGAGTTCCAAACGGAGCCGCCGGACGGGGCGTAGAGCTGCACACCCTTCGAGTTCTTGCGCGTGGGCTTGGGTTCGCCCACAACGTAACCCTTCCAGATTCGCTCACCCGTGCTGCCGTCGAGCGCGACCACGCTGCCCCGGAACGTGCAGCAGGGATAGTCCAGCGAAGAAGCTTGATATTCCTCCGAAGTGGACACGGGGACGTAGACACGGCCGTTATAAGCGGTTGGCGCTGCGGTGATGCGCGCAATGAAATGGTCGTCCACGTGCGCAGTCCAGAGGAGATGGCCGTCCTGCGCGTCGAGAGCGTAGACATTGGCGTGGATGTCTCCTACGTACACGGCGTACTTCGTGGCGCCGCGCCCGCTTACGGGTGCGACGCTCGGCGCGGTCCGCATGGAGCCTTTGGTCTGATACGACCAGTAGACGCAACCCGTTTTCGCGTCGAGGGAATAGACGTAGCCGATGTCCGTGCCGACGAAGACGCGCCCGGAGACAACGGCCGGCTGGCTGAAGGCAGACAGGCCGTTCGGATAACCAAAGGCCCACTTGAGCTTTAGTTTCGGCACATCCGCCGCGGTCATGCCGGCTGCCTGGGCCGACTGGAAGCGCGCGTTCGACACACCTGCACCACTCCAGCCGTTCCATGCAGGTCCTGCGGCCGGATCGGCCATCGAAGGATTCGACGGGCAGCGATTGGGCATGTCCTTCGCATCGCCCTGCTGCAAGCTGCCGAGCGGCCTGCCGCTCAGGAAGGTGGCGGTCATGCGCCGCTGGTCGTCAGTCAAGCTCGCTCCATAGGCCTTCATGGTGCCGTTGGTTAGCGCATCGTAGATTCGTTCCGGCGTCATTTCGCGGATGGCCGAGGGCGCGGGAGCCTGCGGGACGTTCGCGTTGCCGTGGCAACTCATACAGTGCTGCTGGAAGATGGCGATTCCGGATTCCGTTCCAGGTGCAGTTACGGTTGCGGGTTCCGGCGTTTTCGCAGGGGCTTGTGCGGCGCTGGGTTTCGTCGTTGTTTCTGGCGCCTGACCCTGCGTCCGCGCCGTACGAATCGCAAAAAGGGAGAGACCGACCATCAATGTCACAACACCGATCGATTTTTTCATCGGAGAAGATTCCCTTTCCACAAAGACTTAACGATCGCTTACGCCGCCCTCCCAGGCGGAGTTGAAGTGATACGGAACGCCCGACCCTACCATTTCGATCCGGCGGATCAGGCCGTTCCCCATCCGAAAAGCCTCGATCACGTCGATGCTCGAAGGCCGTTCCACGAGTTTAGCGGACTTGGCGATCTTGCTATCCAGAAGCTGTAGTGTAGCTCAGAGCCGATTCTCGACGATTGAACAGATTTCTTCAATATTCAGAGGCGCTCCTGTCCGCTAACGCCTTGCTCCCAGTTGGTTGGCAAGCCTTCCATTATCCGATTGCGGAAGAGTAGCCCGTCAATCAACCGCGATCCGTGGCAAGCGAGAAAAGGTAAACGCGTTGTTCCTGGTGAATGTCGCCGTGTACTATGTCCAAACGCATGCCGTTTTCAGATCTCACACTGTCGAGGCGTTTAGAACGCGCGGAAGGATATGCGTGCTCACGGTACGCCGCGGCGCGAGGTCGTCTCTTCCCCGACAGCGGTGCTCGGTGGATGGAATGTGCAGGCACGTACGCCGTCTTCGATGGTATCGACTCTCCAATCACTCAAAGTTTTGGCCTCGGGATATTCGAGGACCTGAGCCCGACCGCGCTAGAGGTGATTGAGTGCTTCTTTCTTGATCGCGGAGCCTCAGTAGTTCATGAAGTGAGCCCCTTTGCCGGGGTCGCTGCGCTGGACTTACTCTGCACGCGCAACTACCGGCCCGTCGAACTCAGCAACATCCTTTACCGGCCGGTTGAGCCACCTACTGCTGAACACCAGAGGCAGGTTAGGGTGCGCGTCATCGGTCCAGAAGAAATACAACTGTGGACCAATATAAGCGCCAGGGGCTGGGCACATGAACATCCGGAACTTCTAGACTTTCTTCTCCAGCTAGGCGCTCTCTCTTCAGCCCGCGAGCAGAGTGTGCACTTCCTCGCCGAGCATAATGGTGAACCTGGTGCCGCTGGCGTGCTGTGTCTTCATCAAGGGGTTGCGCTGTTTGGCGGTTCGGCAACGGTTCCAGAGCTGCGGCGTCGCGGACTGCAAACCGCACTCCTTCACGAGCGAATGCGCTACGCGTCTGACCAAGGATGCGATCTAGCAATGATGGTGGCGCAACCGGGTAGCGATTCGCAGCGCAATGCCGAGCGCAAGGGCTTTCGCATCGCTTATACACGCACAAAGTGGCGGTTATGCTCGCCGACAGGCTGAATCGGGGCAGGCTGTCGGCAGATCGGAAGTAGTGAAGGTGGACGGCAGTTCCCTTCAGGCGAGTCTTTTCGCGGGCGGTGGGCCCGCTTCCCACCATCCCAACGGTGCTCCTATAAGGCTAACGATATCGAAACTGCCATGTCGTTTTCTACGTTGTACACTCCGGGGCGCGCGCCAAAGCCGAATTTCCCTTTGAAAAAGAATCAAAGAAAATCAAACTGCAAAAAATCGCGCGCGGCGTAGTGCCATTCCCCGCAGCGAACAGCGCGCCCAGAGTCTTCGCTGACCACGTTCCTCTCAGCCAGGCATCCGCTCAACCTCGTTTCTGGCAATTCGAGCTCCCGCGCGGCTAACGGTTTCACTGAGATTCCGGAAGCTTGTCAGTGCTTATTCGCCCGTATCGGCTCCGCAACTGGGCAGGCCAGCACCGAAGCCGTCACGCAGGACATGGGTCCACAACATGAACTCCAGCCGCGCGTTGTCGGACCGCACACCCACCGGGCCATGCAGATAGCTCACCTCTGGACCTAGGGATCCTTCCCAAACCATGCCGCCATCGACAAAGACCTGCATTTCTTCTTTCTTTATCGCTGCGTGCAGGGTATGCATCGCGGCCGGTCGCAGCGCGGGAACAGCCGTTGTGTGACGTGGCTTGATGTTGACATAGCCACGGTTGCCACATTCCTGGCTTGTGTGCTGTCCCCGGTTGCTTTTTATCGAAACCACCACCTTCGATTCGGGCTCAATTCGCCACATCACGTACACCAGGTTGCAGGCGTCTTCCGCAAGCAGCTTCAATCCAAACTGTCGCCGCATCTCACCAGAACCGAGCGGAACGTCCCTGCCGGTCCCGCCCAAGTACTTGAAGCGCACCTCGGCTTCTGGGGTCGTTGATCCATTAACATAGGCCCGCATTTTGGGCGTATTCACGGACAACGTGCTCTCCGCCCTACCGGAGATATCTCCTTCTGTGATGCACAGCATTTCCCGCGTTACAGGAGCGAGATCACTCGTCGTCCCTGCGGCGGCGCAGAAGAAGACGACTCCCGCGAATAAGAAGAAAACCAGGGAGGAATATTGCGCTCGACTAACTGTAAGCACGCCTACCAGCGGCAAACGGATCTCCTAGACGCGCAATTGTACGCCCGTTGATCCCCACTTCCCTCTTTTCCGGCACGTGCTTCGTATGTCACATTGCTGGATTATCGTTGTCGTCGTTTCCTGCGCGGTCACCTACCGCAGATCGGGAAGGAACTGCTCGCTGGGCGGCTGCAAACGCCGAACTCCATAAGTGCCTCACAGATGTAGAATGCGAAATGCCATGTCTCCTGAGGCACCGGTCGGTTTGCCTCTCGAGAACTCAGACGCATATGAACACACATCCAGGAGACCCTCCGATGCTACTTCGCGTACTCACCGCATTCAGAAATCATCCGTGGGCAGGTAGAGTACTCGCTGCGTTCGCAGTGGCGCTCGCAGCAGCTCCTGCGGCGCTTACCCAGCACCGCCCGATCACGCTCTCGGCGCTGATCGATCGAGCGCAGATCGAGGACATGCTCGTCGAATACTACGAGGAGCTAAGCGCCGGGAGCGCGCGCTTCGATTCGTACTACACCGACGATGCGGTGCTCGACGTGAACGGCATTGTCAAGCGCGGCAAAGGGCCCATCGATGATCTGTACAAGACCATTCCGAAGTCGAAAGGGACGGTCCATGTGCTGCTCACGAACCCGAAAATCGACGTGGACGGTGACTCCGCGACGGCGGAGGTGATATGGACGGAGGTCTATTCGGAAACTCATGGAGCCCCACCTCAAATCCTCGAACAGGGTCGGGAGCATGACGAGCTGGTCAAGCGGAACGGCCGCTGGTATCTCAAGAAAAGAGTGGTGACGAACGACGGCGGACTACCGGCGGCGCTCGAGAAGTACTACAAGGTGAGATAGGCGATTCGTTCGCATTTCTTCGTTCGACATTGTCTTTTCCTGTGAGAACTGTTAAGCGAGGAGATTTGGTAGGGGCGGTGGGGATCGAACCCCGGCAGTGGTATTGAAAACACGCAAGTTGCCGGTTTTTCAATTGTCTGAATTGTCCAGATTTTCACGATTGGCAGGTCGTTAGCACAAATTAGCACAAATCCTCACGCGGCTGCTGGCCATCCGCTGTCAGCTGTGCGAATGTCCCGCAAAAAAGGCAAGTGCTGCTGCTTACCGAACCGACGAAACTGCTGGCCTTTTTAAGGCAGGCCAGCATCGTTCAGACTTAATCGAACGTGCCGTGATTCTTTCCTGCGATGGCGTGCTTCCTAACCCATTGCCGCCAAACCATCGAGAGACGGCAACTGTTATTTCCAATTCGAACACATTGAAGGAGGTCAACCGGAAGTTTTGCAAATTGCGGGGCTGCTCTAAGTCGGAACTGTAGACCATTCTTCCGCAGTGTCGCTAAACCGGCGAGTGCTTGCCGCTTGCTGGCGCATACACGCCTAAAAAGCCATCGCCGATTTGAAGACCGGGAAGGTGGGGGGAACGGCAGAACGAGAGTGAATTAGTCGAACAGTGAAATAGCAGAAGAGTGAAAAGCAAGAAGCAAAATGGTGCAAAGAGGCAGCCGGCAGCGGCGGACCGACTCAGAAGACGGTCTCTACAATCTCGTGAGCGGGTGGTTCTTGACGGGGAGTTCGCGGATGCGGGTGCCACAGGCAGCGAAGATTGCGTTGGTCAGAGCCGGCGCAACGGGCGGCACTCCCGGTTCGCCAGCACCGCCTAGCGGCGCATCGCTCTCGTGGACGTAGACCTCAATGGCCGGGCATTCCGCAAGTCGGAGCATCTGGTAGTCCGGGAAGTTCTCCTGGACCACGGCCCCTTTGTCGATGGTGATTTCGCCGTAGAGTGCGGCGGTCAGGCCGAACACAACGGCACTTTGCATTTGCGCTTTGAAGCCATCGGGATTGACGGCAAAGCCAGGATCGGCTGCGGTGGTGAAGCGGTGAACCTTCACTTGGCCCTTACCGTTGACTTCGACTTCAGCGATGTGCGCGACAATCGTGCCGAAGCATTCCGAGATGCCAATACCACGGCCTCTGCCGGCGGGAAGCGGAGAGCCCCACCCGGCCTTCTCTGCGGCCAGATTGAGAGTGCCAAGATGGCGAGGTTTGCTTTGCAGGAGAGCACGACGATAGTCGAACGGGTCCCGCTTGGCTTCGTGCGCCAATTCGTCGACGAACGACTCGATGAAAAATCCATGCCAGGAAGTTTCGACGCTGCGCCATGGGCCGGTAGGCACGTGGACATCCACCCTCGCTGTGCCATAGGCTTGGTTAGGCACGCTGTAGAAAATGTGGGCCTCGGGATTCGGAGCATCGTCGGTCGTATAGTCGTGCACCCATGCGGTAGGCAGGCCGTCCTGCCCGAGCGCCGCTCGGAAACGGCTGGTGACGTTGGGGCGGTAGTAGTCGTGTTGCATTTCCTGTTGGCGGTCAAAGATCAGCTTCACAGGAACGCCGGGGACCGCCATGGCGGTCTTCACGGCATAGGTAAGGAAGTTCCAATAGCCCGGTATGCGGCGACCGAATCCGCCACCGCTCGGCATGAGGTTGAACGTAACTTTGTTCAACTTGAGCCCGGCGGTCTTAGCGCAAAAGGCGCGAGAGCCTAGACCGTCCTGCGTGCCAGACCAAACTTCCAGCCTGCCATCTTCGTAGAGCGCGGTGGCATTTGCCGGCTCCATTGGAGCGTGCGCGAGATAAGGAACATTGTAGAAGCGTTCGATGATCGCGGCGTTGTTGAGAGCATCGGCACCGCTGCCCGTTTTCATGTCCTGCTTGATTTTTCCGTGTTGTAGGGCCGAGGAGTGACGGTCGCGAATGGTTTTGGAGGTGACCGCGCCGTTGCCGCCATGATCGAAGACGGGTTCGAGCTTACCGACGGCATTGCTGGCTCGCCAGAAGCGATCGGCGACGACCACTACCGCATCATCCAGCTTGACGACTTTCTTTACACCGCGAACATGGGCGACGGATTCTTCGTTTAGCAACGTGAGCTTGCCGCCAAACACAGGTGAGATGCGGATGGCGGCGTAGCACATATCCGGAAGTTGGGTGTCCACGCCATACTTCGTCGAGCCGTTGACCTTCGAGGGAATATCGAAGCGCGCCACGGATTCGCCGATGAACTTGAAATCGCTTTTGGATTTCAACTCCGGATTCGAAGATGGGCTGTAATTGACCGCTTCGGCCGCGAGTTCACCATAGCCGAAACTCTTGCCAGAGGTATGGATCACGCGGCTCATTTCAGTGTGAAACTCGTTGGGCTGCACGTTCATTCGCGCGGCGGCCGCTTTGATCAACATTTCGCGAACTGCTGCGCCTGCGACGCGCATGCCATAAACGCCGGTCATGCGTACGGCCGAGGAACCGCCGGTAACCTGCACGTCCGCGTACTCGGCGAGGGTGCGGAAAGTGTTGCCCGCCGCGCCCTGGAGAACGGACGGAATCGAGTCGCGGGTCATTTTGCGCATCTCGAGGACGAAGCCCTCGACGATGGAGCCATTGGCAAAGAGGGGATCGGCGGGGGCAGTTTCGGAGCGCACTCTGCTCCAGTCGGCGTCGAGTTCGTCGGCGGCCATTTGGGAAAGCGAGGTGAAGATGCCGGTGCCCATGTCGCAATGAGGGATGACCACGGTGATCGTGCCGTCATCGGCGATCTTGATCCAATTGGCGACGAAACGTTCGCCGGATTTCGCGTCGAGCAGAGTGGCGCGTGCGAGGCGCCGGCTGGGCCAGAGACCGTAGCCAACGATAAGTGCGCCTGCAGCAGTAGCGGTGCCGATTAGGAATTTTCTACGACTGATCATGATGCACCTTTTGCTTGCTTGGCAGTGGAAAGGGAATGAACCGCGTCGCGAATGCGTGCGTAGGTGCCACAACGGCAAATATTGGTGATGGCTCCATCCAGCTGTTCCTCTGTGGGGTTGGGATTAGTAGCAAGGAAGGCGCTGACGGCCATGATCATGCCGGACTGACAATAGCCGCATTGCGGAACCTGATGTTCGATCCAGGCCTGTTGAACCGGATTCAGGGCTTTGGCGCCGAGACCTTCGATGGTGGTGATTTCCCTGTTGGCGACCGATTCGACGGAGACACCGCAACTCCGCACGGCTTTGCCGTTGACGTGAACCGTGCAGGCGCCGCAGGCGGCGATGCCACAGCCGAATTTCGTGCCGGTCAGGCCCAGTTCATCACGGAGAACCCAGAGAAGCGGAGCGTCAGGTTCGACATCAACGTCCTGGATCGTGCCGTTCACTTTTAAGCGGATGGCCACGGCTACCCTCCAGAGCGCGGACTTGGACGCGGATATTGGGTAATACGATGAGTTGGGCCGAAAGTTTCTTCAGGTGGATTATGCCAGAACGCGGAAAATGGAGGGTAGTAGATAGCTCTGGGATGGCCGACCTCGGAGACTTAGCCTTCTGCCTCCGACGAGCCTGACATGAACTCGAGGCCTCGGAAAAGGGCCTTTCCGGGCCGCAAACGGGCCGGGAAATTCTCCCTCAATTTCGGGCGTTACGGTCTATTTGCAGTTGTGGCCCTTCCTACGATTGCTTGACAAGAGCCAAAGGCGCCACCCCTGAGACTCACTTTTTTTCCTATTGCCGCCTTTTGCGGCCTCGTGAACTCTCTAAATCGTTCTGAGCGAATGGGATGGTTGGTAGGGGCGGTGGGGATCGGTGCTGTCTGTAGCGTTTTGCGGTACTCAACGATTTCGCCTAAGCTGAGCGTCGCGATCTTGTCATTGGGCACAAGCTCATCGAAAATCGCAAAACTGAGATCCGTGATTTGAATATTTGACGCTGAGCCTGCAGCTTTAACCGCGCGTGCGTACTTGGCTCCGAGAAGGTCACCGTATGGCCTCGCGTCGGCTAGCGGGATAAAGTCCCTTTTTGCACCTGCGTTCAGCGCAAAATTTAGTTTTGCCGAGCAAGTCACCGCTTCTGAAACTAGGTTCTTACCGCGGCCAGTCGGGGTTGAATGATCAAACGGTTTTGTCGACGCATCCTCGAAAAGAGCAATTGGGCTCGCATGAGTTTTCAAATCGATTGCCAGGTCGACACCTATTAGGCCTCGGGCAACATCGTCTTGGTTGCACGAAGAATCAGCACTGCTGCATTCATACTCAGCCCCCTTGTGCTCGGAGCAATAGCGTCCGCCATAAATACATCAGAGCAGAGGGCTTGAAGTTAAAACAATTGGACGAAGGTATTGGCGATACCTTCATATTGGTTGTCGATGTGCCGAGCGAGATCTGATCGTCGTCGTGAGCTTCACTTTGTGCGTGCTAAGGTCGATCGAAGGCGTCGACATCAACGATGGCCTTTGCAAAGGCTTGCGGTGCTTCTTGGGGCAGATTGTGCCCGACGCCGCCGCTGACGCCCCTGTGCGAGTACTTACCCGAGAATTTCCTGGCGTAGGAACCAGGATCTGGATGCGGAGCTCCGTTGGCGTCACCCTCAAGGGTAATCGTAGGCACAGTGATGACCGGACCTGCGGCGAGTCGCTTTTCAAGATCATCGTATTTCGCCTCACCGTCTGCGAGTCCAAGCCTCCAACGGTAATTGTGGATCACGATGGGAGCGTGATCCGGATTGTCGAAGGACGCCGCACTGCGGTCAAACGTGGCATCACTGAACCTCCATTTCGGCGAAGCGGTCTGCCAAATGAGCTTTGCAAACTCGCGCCGGTATTTCTCGTAGCCGATTCGGCCGCGTTCCGTTGCGAAGTAAAACTGGTACCACCACTGGAGCTCAGCGCTCGGCGGCAATGGTATCCTGCCGGATTCCTGGCTGCCGATGAGATAACCACTTACGGAGACGATACCCTTGCATCGCTCGGGCCAGAGAGCGGCAATGATGTCGGCCGTCCGCGCGCCCCAATCAAAACCGGCGATGATGGGCTTCTGTATCTTGAGAGCATCCATCAAAGCGATAATGTCAAGAGCAACTGCAGATGGCTGGCCATTGCGGAACGTCTCACTGGAAAGAAAGTGCGTCGCGCCGTAGCCGCGTAGATACGGGACAATCACCCGGTAACCTGCCGATGTCAAAATAGGAGCGACGTCGACGAAGCTGTGGATATCGTACGGCCAGCCGTGCAAGAGAATGACCGCAATGCCATGGGCGGGGCCAGCTTCAGCGTAGCCAACATTGAGAAGGCCGGCATCGATCTGTTTTAGCGGGCCGAGGGATACGCTCGCGCCCGGGCCGCCCGATGCCATGCTCGGCGGGATTGCCTCGCCCGCGAATACGTCGCCAGCAACCAAATCACAATTTGCTGCCGCAAACGTCATCGCGGCCGCGCGAAGGAAGCAACGGCGATCCAGGCTGTGCTGGTTATCAAAGGTCTTGCTTACTTTCATTTCGACGATCCTTTCTTTTCTAAGCGACTTTCGCGACAAGAGAGCGAGGACTATTGGGCGCTCAGTTGAGGCCCGACATGGACTGAATAACCAGGACCACTTCCACTCCGCATTTTCCGCTGAGGCTGGTGGGTGTGACTCTCAACGTTCGCGCCATAATGCTCTCCGTCTCGTTACCGCAATGACCGAAAGCTCGCGCGAACTTCCTCAGAATAGAATTGCGGTTGTTCCCATGCGGCGAAATGAGTGCCTTTAGGGAGCTTGTTGTAATAAATGAGCTTGGGATAAGCCCGCTCCGCCCAGCTCCGTGGCGCTGTATAGATCTCATCGGGAAAGGCGCTCACGGCAACCGGGACGGCGACCACCCCCTTGACGTCGAAAAAACCCTTCTTCGCAGTTTGGCTGGCGTCCCAGTAGAGGCGCGCCGAAGAGACTGCCGTCTTGGTCAACCAGTAGAGCGTGATGTTGTCGAGAATATCGTCTTTGGTGAGTCCTTCTGGCTGTCCGTCGATCGCCCTCGCGATCATCGCGTAGCTGCCGGAGTCATGGTCAAGGATCCAGGCTGCAAGGCCGACTGGTGAGTCCTCGAGCGCGTACAGCGTCTGGGGCCGCAGGGCCATCTCGTTTGCGTAACCCAGTCCTTTCTTGTAGAAGAAATCCAGTTGGTCCCACGCATGTTTTTCCTCAGCGGAGAGGCCCGCCGGCGGCGGTTCGTGGAAATTGAGTGCCTTGGAAACGTCGGCCGGAACGGTACCAGGCATGTTCGAGTGAAAGCCGAGCAATCCCTCGGGAGCCTGCACGCCCAGTTCATCCCCAACCTGCGCACCCACATCGCCGCCTGCCGCCACGAAGCGCGTGTAGCCTAGGCGACGCATTAGGATTACCCACGCGCGGGCGATGCGCGGAATGTCCCACCCTGTAGTAGTCGGTTTCCCTGAGAATCCATAACCGGGAAGCGACGGAATCACAACATCGAAGGAGTCCTCGGCCTTCCCGCCGAACGCGGTTGGATCAGCGAGCGGTCCGACTATCTTCAGTTGCTCGATGATCGAGCCCGGCCAACCGTGCGTGACGATAATCGGCAAAGCGTTAGGACTTTTCGAACGGACATGGATGAAATGTATGTCCAGCCCATCAATCTCAGTCGTGTAATGAGGCAGGGCCTTCAGTTTTGCCTCGCATTTGCGCCAGTCATAATCTGTCACCCAATAACGTGCCAGTTTTTGGATTGTCGCGAGCTGCACGCCTTGCGTTGCATCCGTTACAGTTTCCCGCTTGGGCCACTTTGTCGCGTTGATGCGCCTGCGCAAATCGGTGAGGTCCGCTTGCGGAAAACTCACATGAAAGGGACGAATCGCCGATTCCCTGCCTGGTTGTGCAGCACTCGCTTGTGGCATGGTGCCCTCCGTCTTCCTGCTTTGGAATTTCAAATCTGCAAATGCCTTGCCGAGCGTCCTTGGACTGAACGCTGCCGCCATGCCCAACACCGAACTTGCCTTGAGAAAGTAGCGGCGCGATTTGTCATCTGGTTGCGTCATTCTTTGCTCCTTTCGAATAGTGCTTGGCTTGGGGGCTGTGTGCTCAGTAGTTCGTCAGCTCGGCCACTATGCATTCCTCGCCGTGCAGCCACTTGTCTTCTGGTCGCTCCTTTTGCTGCGGGTAAGCACACAATTTGAAGGGAGGATATCCGTGCTGGTAAAGCGTCCACCAACGGTTCGACGGCGGAAACTCTTTTCGGCAGTGATCGCAGAACGGCACGGTTGGCGCGACATACATGCGGGGGGTACCTGCGGTACTTAGATGCTCGCGGATGCTGATGAGGTTCGCGTTCTGTGTTTCCAGCGTCTGGACTTGCCGGTTAAAGATGCCAACAGCTTTGTCAAGTTTATCGACACCGCGCTGAACAGTGATCAACAGGCACAGGAGGAGCAGCAAGAACAACGTGATTGCAATTACCGTTAGCACAGGTTGCGTTCGATTCTCGACACAGTGTTGGCGCAGGATTATAATTCCTTATCTCCGTCACACGCTTTGCCGAATTCGGCGGCTGTCGGTTGGGCCTAATGCAAAGGATTATGAAAATCGGCTCAAGTTTGCGGGCGCGAGTTGTCACTGCGTGTGAAGGGGTGGGCGGCGAGCGGTACGATTCCGAGGTACCGAGCGTCACCGTGATTGAAACCTTCTAGATGTTTACCTGAAAAATTACCTCTCGTCCGGTTCGAGCACCCAGTCAAAGTTCAGGATTTCAATGCGTGGGTCGGCCGAGACGGCGGAACGCCGAGGGAACGGGCCGACCGCAGCCGCATCAGGGAGATTTTAGGCTGGAGCACGTCTCGCGCGACGTGATTCCGCGTGGGATTGATCCTCGCGCCGCATATGAGCACTAAGGCCCCGGATTCTACCAAGTGTACTTGATCGGATTCGCAGCGCCACGCTTGCGATATTCATCCGGGACTCGCTTCCCAACATACTGCTCTTTGATTTCGACGGGTGCCTCCCGGCCTTTGAAGCCCCATCGTCCTGGCACATCCTCGCGGCCCGGAAAGTTCTCTCCCGTGGCTTCCAGCCATTCGTCAGCAATAAAGGCACCTTTGATTAAACCCTGTGCAGTCGCGAGAATAACTTCAGCTTGCTTGGCTTTCGATTTACTGACCTTCCACGCGTAACGGGTTGCTTCGTATAATGACGTCTGTTCGGCGCTTTTGTTGACACTGATCAACAAGGCTTTGTGCTTGAAAACTGCTGGTGTGGTTGAGTAGCGGCTCACGATTTCCTTGGCGTGCATCACCCCATATTCATGGGTGCCTATCCCACCAGCCATATTAGCCAGCCCAAGATATGCATCGATCAGCGCAGCCTCGACTTCAAGAGCAGTCTCATCGTCCATGCCGTGACGATGAATCACATGGGCGACCTCGAAGCCGGCAAGCCGTATTTCGCGGATGCGTTTTATCTTGTTGTCAAGATCATCGCCTTCTAGCTTTTGCTCGCCGTGGACATGGGCAAATACGCGGTCTCCCCGGCCCTTGCCGACATAAAAGGTCTCCCCGTTTCGGGGGTCAATCAGTCTATAAACGTATGTCTTAAGTTCTCTGGCTACTTCTGGGGGAAAGGATTCAATCTCCGGCATAGCAATCAGATTCTACACCAGTGAACCCACGCAGAACTGTGGTTACGATATCCCTACACGAACGCACGAGACAACGCCATCAGCCCGTGCGGGGATTTCTGCTCCGATCTGAATCACATTCTTGCCGTCCTTCCCGTTACGCTCTAACTGCCAGTTAGCCCCGTTTAGGCGGTTCTTAGGCGGAGTTAGGGCTTTTGTGATGCGAGACTAACCAGCCTTGAAGAGCACTTAAACCGAATCTTCGAACTTGAGCCATGTGGACACCTCCCGACTGCCCGTAGTCCCATTCGGGGGTGCTCGTAACCATACTACGGGAGACTTTCGCTTGGAAACGCCTTCCAAGTGGCTACCTTACGGAAGAAATTCGGACACCGATTGCGCGGGATTCGGACGCAGCGCCGGATGACTGAAGTGAATCCGTTTTTTTCATCGCGCCTGGGGCCCGGCGGTCGTTCACGTCGCCATCAGCTACCTGGCTTGTCCTCGCAAGCCTCCGGATTTAAAGCCCCTGTAATATTCCCGTGATTTTATTTTCCCCTCTGAAACACATAGGGTACCCTGCGTAACTCACTTGGGAGGCCTTGATGCGTCGCTGGATTTTCTATGTTCTGCCCTTAGCGGTTCTTTGCGCGGCGTTGCTCCACTCGGGTCCACCGGCGCCGGCGCAATCCCCCGCCCCGAAGCCGATCGAGCACGTAATCATCATCTCCGATGATGGACTAAAGCCTCAGAGTTACACCGAGCCGGACGCGCATGGACTCAAAGTCCCCACGCTGCGCGAGATTGTCGCTCACGGCGCATGGAGCAGTGGCGCCCTGCCCGTAATGCCGAGCGTCACCTACCCATCGCACACCTCCATGGTTACCGGCGTTCGCCCCGCACTCCACGGCATCTTCACCAATGCGGCCTGGGATCCACTTGAAAAGAACTATGGCGGCTATCGCTGGTATGAAGAGGATATCCGCGTCCCCACTCTCTGGCAGGTGGCACGCCAGCGGGGCCTGCGCACTGCTCTCATTCGCTGGCCGGTCACCGTCGGCGCGCAAGCCGACCTGCTCGTACCGGAATACATGCGCGCGAGCATCCCCGAAGACCTGAAACTCCTCCGGGCCCTTTCCACCCCGGGAGTTTTCAACGAAGTCGCAAAAGAGTTCCCGGGTTTCAACGCCGAGATCCAGCCCCCGGAACAGCAAGACGCCGCGTGGACCGACATCGCGTGCTACGCTCTCGAAACGCTCCGGCCGGATCTCCTGATGCTCCACATCGCCATGGTGGACCATTGGCAGCACGAGAAAGGTCCGTTCAGCCCGGAAGGCAACGCCGCAATCGAGAACTCCGACACGCAAATCGCGCGCGTGATCGCCGCGGCAAAAAAAGCCGGCCTGTGGGACTCGACCGCCCTCGTCATCGTCTCGGACCACGGCTTTGTCCCCATCTCCCAAAGTTTTCGTCCCGGGGTCCTGCTGCACGATCACGGCCTTGTCACACTCGACGTGCAGAACCATCCGGCTTCCTGGAAAGCGAGCGTGCTCACAAGCGCGGGCTCGGCGTACATTTATGTCAAGGACGCGAGCGATGATGCCACTCGCCGCGCGCTGCTCGAGATCTTCCAGCCGCTCGCTGGCGCGGAAGCGAGCGGCATCCGCCGGGTGGCCACGCATACCGAAATCGTGGCCATGGGCGGTGACCCGGATGCCTTTCTCGCGCTCGAGGCTGCCGACGGGACCGCATTCGTTTCCGGCTACGCAGGCGATCTCAAGGGGCCTTCGAGGATCGGCGGCGAGCACGGCTACTTCCCCGACCGGCCCGAAATGCGCGCCTCGCTGCTCGTGTACGGCCCGGCGATCGGCGCGGGTAGGATCGATAACGCGCACCTGATCGACGTCGGCCCTACCGTTGCCAACTGGCTCGGCTTCGATTTGCCGAAAGCCGAAGGCTCCGCCCTGGCTATCCCGATGAATCCACAGGCCCCTGCGAATTGATCAGGGGCATCCGCTAGCTTGCAACGAGTCTTAACCGGAATTTCCGATTTGGACTCCAGCTCGGGCACGATACACCTCAGGCCCCGCGAGGTCGCGGGTCTCCAACGGCATCATGATCGACTTAATTCCTTCCATTCCAAAAACCTTGTACGGTTTGCCCGTATGCAGCTTTCGCAAAGACTCAGCAACGCTGGGATGCCAAAGCGGGATCGGTGACTGCTTCACGTCAGCCCATGTCTTCGAAAAGTAGTAATTCGTAAATACTCTTCCATTGTGTCAGCTTTGGTGAGCTGAAGATTTCGTGAGGAGGAGTTATTTGACGGGTTGGCCATCTGCGGTCAGCCCGGCCAGCAAACTCAGATCCTGTTCTTGAAGCAGCTTTGGTAGCTTGGCATAGTCAAGACTCTCCACCGAATCCTGTCCCGTCGTGACCATATACTGAATGAAGTCCCGCAGATCGCGGCGC
>JASHRC010000159.1 GCA_030037525.1 Candidatus Acidiferrales bacterium
TGCGCGCTGACCTGGCACGGCATCACGCTGTACGGTGCGTATGACGTCGGCGTCGGCTGGGTCAGCCACGGCTTACCGGTAAACGGCTATAACTATGAAGGCGAATCTCTGGTGAACCGAAATGGCTATCAATCTCGATTCCTCATCGCACCGAACAACCTGCAGCAGACGGGTCTGGGCGTCAGGGGCAAGGAAGAGATTGGGCATGGCTGGTCCGTTGTGTTCAACGCTTCAACTGGCATCAATCCGCAGTCCGGCCTGCTCGCCAACACATCAGCCACCGACATCGTCAACAACGGCCTTCCCAGGAGGAGCTATTCGGAAGCCGTCGACGGCGCGCGCGCGGGCCAACCCTTCAATGACGAATTCTATGCCGGTATATCGTCGGCGCATTTCGGCACGCTGACTTTCGGTCGTCAGCGCTCTCTCGGCACCGATGCGATGCTCCTTTACGATCCGGTCGGCGGCGGCTATGCCTTTTCGTACATCGGGTATAACGGCACGATGGCCGGCGGCGGCGACACCGAGGACACCCGTTGGGACGACGCCCTGAAGTATCGCCTCACCTACGGCCCTGTCCATTTCGGCGCGATGTATAAATTCGCCAATGGTTCTGGCGGCTGTTACTCGGCCTCCGCAATCTGGACTGCCGCCACCTGTACGCCGGAAGCACCGCATAACAATGCCTATGGATTCGACGTCGGCGGAGACCACGGCAAGTTCTCCGGCGACGTCGTCTTCCAACACTACAACCAGGCGATCAGCGTATTGAACCCCTTGCTGGGGCCTCAGAGTCCGACGGCGCCATATCAGTCAACCACGGACAGCATCAATACCAACCCCATCACCGGGCCCAATCTGATCCCAACGACCGACACCGTATATGGCATCGTGACCGACAACACGGCCATTATGGCCGCTGCCAAGTATACGTGGGATCCGTTCAAGTTTTTTGGCGGCTACGAATACATTTGGTACAACAACCCGTCGCAACCGTTGGGCGTTGGCGCCACGGACCAGGGCGGCTATATCATGAGCGGGGTCGAAGACAACAATCTTGATTCTCAAAAGTTGGTGCAGATCTGGTGGACGGGCGTGAAATACGCTTACGACAGCAAAACCGACATCACTTTGTCCTGGTATCAACAGCGGCAGAACGACTTCCGTATTCCGTCGACCTGCTCGCCCGAAGCCGGTTTCCGCAGTTCCTGCGCAGGCACCCTCAACGAGGGGTCGCTCTATGTGGACCATCACTTCACCAAGCGTTTCGACGGTTTTGTCGGAGTTGCGTATTCCTGGGTGACCGGCGGTCTGGACATCGCCATTCCTCATCGCCCCGGCGTCCCCTATTTCTACCCCACCAACGTTGCCCCGACAATCGGTTGTCGTTTCGCCTTCTGATCGTTTCGGCGGTGGGCTCAGTCGAGAGCCCACATGGATACCTGAAGTGATCGGCGGTGCGCTGCTTTTCGCGGCAGTGAACTTCGAGAACACCACGCCGCACGTGCGTCGCCGGCGTGGCCTACAAGGTCTGGGAGGATTTCAATGATTCCGCGCTCTTCGCGGTTCGCGTTAATTCTGTCGCTCGCGGTGCTATGGCTGTTCGGTATCGGCTTTGCGGCTGCAGCGCCACAGAACAAAACGGAGATTATCGTGTCAGCAGCGATCAGCCTGAAAGATGGGCTCGATGAGGTCACGCACCTCTACGGGACCGCGAATCCGAATGTCTCCATCAAGACCAACTACGGCGCGTCGGGAACTCTCGAAATACAGATCGAGCAGGGAGCGCCTGTCGATGTCTTCCTTTCCGCGGCACCTAAACAAATGGACGCACTGGACGCCAAGGGGCTGTTGCTTGAAGGCACACGGAAAGACCTGCTGCGTAACGAAATCGTTCTCATCGTCCCGGTGGGTTCTTCGCTGCCGATATCTTCCTTCCAGGATCTGGCGCGTGCGGACGTAAAACAGGTCGCACTGGGCGAACCCATCGCCGTTCCAGCAGGGCAGTACGCGAAAGAAGTGCTCACCCACTTCGGAATCTACGATGCCGTCAAATCCAAGGCAGTCCTCGCGAAGGACGTTCGACAAGTGCTGACATACGTGGAATCAGGAAACGTGGACGCAGGCATCGTGTATGCAACAGATGCGCTCTCATCCCCGAAAGTGAAAGTCGTCGTCCGGGCCCCCGAAAACTCTCACTCCCCTGTGATCTATCCCGTCGCCGCGATCAAGAGTTCCAAAAATCCGGCCGCCGCACGCGAATTCACAAACTTTCTTTCCGGCCCAGAGGGGCGCGCCGTTTTTCAGAAGTACGGTTTCACTCTCGCGAATCCGTGACGCGAACCTCGTGTTCGGCAACCGGTCGGGGGAAAAACCATAAATCCGCTCACCACCAGGATTCGGCCTCGGTAGCGTAGCGACGTCTTTCAGGACTTGGCCAAAATTGGCTGTCCATGTTTGTAAAGTGGTTCTAAACTGCTCAATCAGAGGACGCATGGACTGGGAAGGCGCGGACAATTCCTGATAGTAGGCCAGCGGGACGAGTTTCGCCGTTTCTGGCTGGTTGACAAGCTTATATCCCCGAAGGGAGGTTTCGGCCAGCCACGAACATGATTATCGACTCTCACCAGCATTTTGTTCGTCTCGCCCGCCACCCAGAAGTGGAGGGCTTTCGCCAAGGGCAACTTGCCGGAAAAAATCCTGATGCCCTCCCCAACATCTCGGACGCCGACGTTACGAAGAGTCTGGAGCCGGTAGTCAGCTTGATGGATGCGCGCGGCATCGATGTGGCGTTTGCCTCTCCCCGTGCAAAGGCGATGGCCACGCATGAAGGTACGGTCGAGCAGAACGCGATCTGGGCCGATCTCAATAACGGTCTCATTTTTCGCGCCTGCCAGCTGAACCCTGGGCGCTTTGTGCCGGTCGGCATGCTTGGACAACATCCCTCGTGTCCTTCCGAGCACGTCGCGAAACAGATCGAGCGCTGGACCAATGACGGCTTCGTCGCATTCAATTTCGATCCCGACGGCACTGGCGGCCGCTGGCAAAACCAGCCCTTCACCGGAAAGCACAATTATCCGGTGTTCGAGGCGGCGCAGGGGCTAGATGTGCCACTTGTGCTGCACGGAAGCGAATCGATCAATAAAAACTTTCCACATACGGCCGTTCAATATCTGGTCGCGGACATAACAGGTTTCGTGCAACTCATGATGGCGAAGGATCTATTCCGAGATTTCCCGCGTCTGCGCTTCTTGATCCCACACGGCGGCGGAGCGTTGCCTTGCCAGATCGGGCGCTGGAGGGCGATCGCGAAATACAACAACTGGGCCAGTCCGGACGAGATCCTGGGGAACGGCAACGTTTTCGTCGATACCTGCGTATACAACCACCTGAACATGCAGATGCTGTTCGAGGCTGTGCCGCTCGACAACATCCTGTTCGGTTCGGAATGCGACGGCGCGTTCCCCGGCGTCGTCAACGAGGAAACCAAGGACCATTACGACAATACGCGTCGTTATGTCGACGATTCGAACCTTTCTGGTGCCGACAAGGACCGGATTTATGAGGTCAACGCGCAGCGCGTCTATCCCCGTGCGAGTCGCTGGATCCAGGCGTAGCAGCGCCCTTTCACCACCGAACGGACTTGGAGGTGTGTCCACGGCATGGTCGTTTGCGGCTTTGGCTCCGAGTCGTCACCGAGAATCGTCCCTTTGGGCGCGCCACTTTATTCCGTCTCGTTTGTGATCGCGTTTCCGGTTGAACCTCACCAAATGCGTGGGATTCCATAGCCTTCAAACAGTGTTTCATTGCTGATGATCGGCATATTCTCGGCCTGAGCTTGAGCAATCAGCATGCGGTCAAAGGGTCCTCCCGCGCGCCGCGCGCGGCTCATCCACGCCGCCATCATGGATGCCATCGAAGTTGCGCTCACCCTGTACGTCATGATTGCGGACCCTTTCGCAGAAGTGCACCGGGCACCGCGCTCCCCGCGACTGGCTGCGCATCCGGCGCTGCCTCTGGCCATATGGGGACTTGCGTATGCCCCGGCGATAGCTGTCAGTCAGGCGTCTGCGCACTCAAACCCCCACATGCAAACACAATCGAGACAGCAAATATCAAGGCTTCAACACAACCCATCTCCTTCCAAAACATTTTTTCAAGCCAACAGATTGCGCGCCGTTCACCCAGAGGCTACCAACGAGTCCTTTCATTCCTTCAATTTCTGCCAGTCAGTATCGCTCCTGTATAACAATCCCCAAGCCTTCTGCGGATCTTTGTCATCCGTTGACCCGAGTGGCACAGCCGGTCTGCCTCGTCCTTTCCAAGAACTCGATTTGAGCAACGGCTTTGGGTCGCAACCAAACACATTTCTCTGTCCGAGCTGCATCGGGAGGAAGCCATCCCGAAGGCGGGCGACATTAGGCCGATCGACGATCCTGTGGCCCGGCTTGCGGGAAATCGCAAACTCCGTGCACAGACCCGCCGTTTGCTTGCCGGCTAGTTGGCGGATACTTCTTTCTGTGTTGC
Source organism: Candidatus Acidiferrales bacterium (assembly GCA_030037525.1). GTDB lineage: Bacteria > Acidobacteriota > Terriglobia > Acidiferrales > UBA7541 > Palsa-295. The sequence continues at coordinate 4,528 of JASHRC010000159.1, forward strand.
CGCGCAGACAGAAAAGGCAGTGCTATGAACCGGGTTTGGACGTCGTAGCCAACTTATCCAGATTTTTCGGAGTGTATTCGCCGATTGGACCGCTGCGTTCCCACGACCGAAAAGTCACGCGGTCGGGATGCAGGCGTATCAGCGTTTCGATGGCGTGGCAGTTACAGCAGACCGGCAGACTCGCAGACAGCGCTTCGGGCAGCTTTTCCGGAGGCAAAGAATCCCATTCGAGAGTCTCTCCCTTCGCACTCAGAAGGGCATGCCGATCGATGTCGGTGAGCGGTTGGATGGGTTTGTGACAGTAGACGCATTTTTTCCCTTGGTACCAGCGCGAGGCGATGGACCAGACTCGGTGGCCTTCCGGGTCCCCTTCGATTTCGTGGCGGCAATCCTGCGCGCAATCGCGGTGCTGCGGCCATCGCGAACAGTCCCTCAGCTCCAAATGGCGCTTCCCAACTAGAGCTCCCGCAGCTGCGCGCCACATCGCGATCTTGATGGCAGCCGGTTTCAGGTTTTCCGGGCACGTGACCAGCATGGTGCCCCGAAATCTGAACGTGGGAAGGAGCCGGTAAATCAAGTACGCGGCGACCAGCGCCGCAAGTCCAAGGAGGACGAAGATGCTTTCGCTCATGACCACCTCCTTTGCTAGGGCAGCCGATATATCAGCGTCGGGCTGGGCCACAAGCCACTTCAGTGACGGCCATCACTCATGCATGTGACCTACCCCACAGGCAAACCTGCGCAACGTTGCTGAGTGAAGCCGGCTCGTCCAGAGCGAAGGTCCTTTGGACCCTATTCACCTCGTTTCCAGTCCAGGGCCCGCACACGGTGCCGTTCGGGAGCCTGACTAGGGGACCGGCCCTGGAAACATTGCCACGGGTGTGCATCGACGAGCCGGATCGTGCTGCTCGGAAATGGATGAATGCGGAGAAGTGTTCTGGCACCTCTTGGCCACGAGACGCCGCAACCATACACGCGCCACCGGCGGGATCGCTGTGGGTCCCGGATTGCCTCGACCACACCGCGGGATTGCTCGCCGCCAAAATAACGACCACCCTTTTTCCTTCACCTGAGTTGGGCAAACGCTCTTGCCACCTCTCGCGTACTGGTGACGCGTCTCACGGTTCTTTGTGACTAAGATCACGGCATTTCCGCACCGAGTCGACTCATCCTCTCCCCGGTTCATGCAGGAAAGGTTTCGTGTGAGCTTTTCCAGACGCATAAAAGGTGGGGGCTCAGTGGGGAGCAAGGGCCACCATCGAGCCGAAAAGGCAATCGAACACCATGCCCCAACCAGCGAACCGTCTCGCGGTCGTCTTCCTGCTGTCGGGTGGCACTCTGATTGGCGCCTGGCATTTGATCGTTCACAAAACTTTCGGCGCCTTCGTGGCGTCACTGCTGCTGGCGGCTCCTTTCGTCTTACTGTCTATTTTCGTGAAAATACTGCCGCCCTGGAAAGAGGCTGCCGCCCACAAGATTTCTGGAACAGACCCCGGGCGATTGGTTCTTGGCGCTGGGGAAAGAGTCTCGGTGGGCTATAAAAGTTGGTTTGAAGGGGGCGCCGACAGACCTCACGGTAGGCACGGCTGGTGAGCAAACGTACCGCAGGCTTGTTTAATGATCGTTGCCGCGAAGGCACACATCAACAAAAGGAACCGCTAATGCAAATCCAAAATAGAAAGATGCTTTGGTTCGTTGCTGCGATGGTTGCTCTGCCGGTCTCGGTTGCCACGGCTCAGCAAGCCCGGCGTGTAGACGACAGTGCGCTGAAAAGCGCAGCCGAACACGGGGAGGAGTGGCTCACCTATGGCCGCGATTACGAACAGACACGGTACAGCCCGATCAAGCAGATCGACACGAGCAATGTGAGCCGGCTCGGGCTGGCCTGGTATTACGATACCAATTCTCTTCCGGGAACCGTCGAAGCAACCCCGATCGTCTCGAATGGAACGCTCTACGGAACGGTGACCTGGAGCGTGGTCTTCGCAGTGGACGCAAGAACTGGAAAAGAAAAGTGGCGCTGGGACCCGCAAATTGGCCACCAGAATTTCCCGCCGGGATCTGCGGGAAATCCCAATAAGGTGCGCACGGGACCGAGTCTCTGCTGCGGCCCCGGCAACCGAGGCGTTGCCGTTTATGACGGCAAAGTGTACGTGGGCACGCTGGACGCAAGACTGGTCGCGCTCGATGCGGAAACGGGCAAGGTCGTGTGGGACGTTCGAACGGCGGGCGCAAACGAAGACTACAGCATCACCAGCGCTCCCCTCATTGCCCAAGGCAAGGTCATTATCGGCAACGGAGGCGGCGAATTCGCCGTTCGCGGCTACGTCACGGCCTACGACGCAGAAACGGGCAAGCAGCTGTGGCGAACCTATACCGTTCCGGGCGATCCGTCGAAGCCGTTCGAGAGCAAGGCCATGGAGGTCGCCGCGAAGACATGGACAGGAGAATGGTGGAAATTGGGAGGAGGCGGCAACCCGTGGGATGGAATCTCCTACGACCCTGACCTCGACCTTCTGTACGTGGGCACGGGCCAGGGGGGTCCGTGGGTGAGGCGTTATCGCAGCCCGCAAGGTGGAGACAATCTGTACATCTGTTCGATCCTTGCACTTCGACCGGAGACGGGCGAGCAGGTTTGGTACTTCCAAACCACGCCGGGCGATGAGTGGGACTACGATTCCGTCCAAGGCATGACTCTTGCCAACTTGAAAATCAATGGGAAGGTGCGGCAGGTTCTCATGCAAGCGCCCAAGAACGGGTTCTTTTACGTACTGGACCGCAAGACGGGACAGTTTATCTCCGCCGTGCCATTCGTGAAGGTCACCTGGGCAACCGGCGTCGACCCAAAGACAGGACGTCCGACGGAAGCTCCGAACGTTCATTACGATACCAATGGTGTGACACTGTGGCCGGGCGCCGCAGGCGGACATAACTGGCCACCGATGTCCTTCAATCCGGACACCGGGCTTGTCTACATTCCCGCACTCGACAGCAGCTTCCGCTACATCCAGGCGCCGGAGTTCAAGCCCGAGCTCGGTCTGTACAACTGGGGAATTGTGTTCAGGCCGCCGGCTCCGGGCCAGGCGCCCCCGCCGTCGAGTCGACAAGGCTTCGTGCTGGCTTGGGACCCGACGACACAGACGGAGCGATGGCGAGTTCCCGTGATGAACGGCGGCGGAATCGGCGGCGGAACGCTAACCACGGCTGGCAACCTTGTGTTCGCAGGCGACGGGGAGTTCATGGCGTTGAGCGCGGACAAGGGCGAAAAGCTCTGGTCAACCAAGCTGCCCATGGGGTTCGCGAGTCCTGTGACGTACGTGTTGGATGGGAAGCAGTACGTTTCGATTCTCGCGGGCCGTGCCGGCAAAGCTCGCATCTACACGTTCGCGCTCGATGCGAACGTCCCCATTCCACCACCGCCAGCCCCGGCCACGCCTCCACCCCCTCAGGGCCAGGGCGGAAATGAGTGATGTCTGTCCGGCACCCTCTGGATGTGGTTATTTGAGGCCATTGACCACGTAGGCTTCCGAGAGGGTTTGCGAATAGACGTATGCGTACGCGCGGCCATCGGCGGAGAATCGCGGTGCGGCAACTCCAGCCGTGCCTGTCGGAAGATTGGTTCCAAACTCTTTCCAAGAATCCATTTTGCCGGTGGCGATGTTCACTCGGTACATCTTTGCAGCGGTGTTGTCCCACCTGTGCCGCGAGGCCACATAGACAGCGGTCCCGTCCGAAGTCCATCCGGTGATGAAGTAGGTTGAATCCAGCCCTGGAATGGTGTGCATCGAGTTGGTGTCAAAGGACCATATGCCGGCGGTTCCGTCGGGCCCGGTCACGGCGACCTCGAGCGAGTCGGGCGAGAGAATGGAACCGGAAATTCCCTCCGGTGTGATGGGCTGCGAGGCGCCAGTAGCCAGATCGATCAGGTAGTCGCGCGCGCCATGCCCGGCTTCGATGCCCTCGGCGATAAGGCGCTTGCCATCAGGAAAATAGCTGACCTCCGTATAACTGACCTTGTCATGGGTCAGCTGTCGGGACTCGCCGGCACCGGTAGGGACCAGACTCAAAGCTCCGACCTTCAGAGGCCTGGTGATGACCCACTTGCTGTCCGGGGAGATCGCTGCTCCGATCCCCTCGCCCAACTGCACCGGAGGAGATCCGTCGGTGTCGCGGAGAAATACGGTGTAATTGGGCCCTCCCCCTTCGGCCTCCTCTTCAAATAGGATCTTCTTGCCATCGCGGCTGATATCTCTCAGTTCTGACCAACCCAGCCAGCCAAGCTCACGCTCTTGTTTTCCATCGGGTGATGTGCCTCGAATATTCACCCGTTGCTGATGGACAATCATGAGCATAGAATTCCCGCGCAGATCCTCCAGCCACATGCCGCCGGGGACGTTCGTGATGTTCCGCAGCTTACCGCCGCGCGTTACTCCTCGGAGATTATCAGCCGCGCCGCTGTTCGAAGCGGCGAACCAAATCTCGTCGCCGGAGGGGGACCACTCGATGCCCTCGACGGAAGACCAACCGGACGACAACTTTCTCTCTTGTCCATCGGGTCCGATAACCGCGACAGAGCCTTGATCATCGCCAATTGGGTTTTCGTGGTCGGCGAACGCTACCCACTTCCCGTCTGGTGAAATTCTGGGATGGCTGATCCAATTGATGCTATCAAACAGGACATGTCCGACCGGGTATTCCAGACGCCAGTGGGAATTCTCCGGCATATACCGGACGACCGCCATTTGTTCGCCATTCGCGGCCCAGTCCGCATCTTCCACATTGTTCAGCGTCTCTCGCGGCGTTCCTCCGCTGAGCGGAACGCGTGCGAGCGTTCCGACGCGGGCATAGCCGTAAAGGCCAAGCTGGTTGACGCGAATGGCCAACTCGCCATTCTTCGAGACCGAGAGCAGTTCAGCGTCCTTCAGGCCTAGGGAAGTAGCGCCGCTGTCGCCGGTCCGTGAAAGATAGATTTGCTGGACGCCGTCCTCCCAGGTGGCGCTATAGACAATGCTGCCATCGGGCGTGAAGCGAGCATTCCCCACGGTGCCCGTGCGAAATGTGATCTGCTGATATTCGGGCGGCGGCGACGCGGAACTGGCTCGTCCGATCCACCATCCCAAGCCAAGAGTCGCAGCTGCGACGGCCCCCACAGCCGCGACAGTCTTGAGATTCCAAGCTGCGGTTGGTTTTCTAGCCTCCACGGCTTGTTGGGCAGCGGTTGGGCTTCCCGTTGAGACTTGCGAAAGCGCGTCGAGGCCGAATGCCAGGTCCTTCGCCGATTGGAAGCGATTCTCCGGGCTCTTCTCTAGGCAGCGCCGGATGATGCGCTCGGTAGCCGGAGCGATGGGGGGCTGCACGTCGGTGATTTCCGGCGGGTCCTCTCGCAGAATCGCGGTCATGGTTTCCGCCGTTGTGGGGCGCTGGAAGGCACGTTTGCGTGACACCATTTCAAACAACACTGCGCCGAAGGAAAAAATGTCAGTGCGAGCATCGACGCGTTCGCCGCGCACCTGTTCCGGCGCCATGTAGCTGGCCGTGCCCAGCACGACGCCCGCGGCTGTGTGGGAACCGATCACGGTGGCGCTGTCAGGTTCAGCTGCCGCAGCGAGTTTTGCCACACCGAAATCGAGAATCTTCACCCGGCCGTCGCGGCAGACGAACAGATTGTCCGGCTTGAGGTCGCGATGAATGATGCCCTTCTCGTGAGCGGCCGCCAGCCCCCTGGCGATTTGCACGGCATAATCGATCGCCTTCCGCTGCGATAGCGGGCCCTGGTCGAGTACGGTGCGAAGGCTCTCGCCCTCCAGGAGTTCGGAGACCAGGTAGGGCGATGCGTTTTGGCGACCGACATCGAAAATCGCAACGATGTTCGGGTGATTGAGCGCGGCCACCGCCTGTGCTTCCTGCTCAAAGCGTCGAAGGCGGTCGCCGTCACGAGAAACCGATTCCGGCAGGATTTTTATGGCCACGTCGCGGCCGAGCCGAGTGTCACGGGCTCGATAGACTTCGCCCATGCCGCCAGCTCCGATTTGAGACTGAATCAGATAGGGACCGAGTTGCGTGGAGGGGGCTAAGGCCATAAATCGCGCGCGATTATATCAGAGTTGGACGCTTGAGGCAGTTCAAGAGACGCCGTACGACAGAAAGTGGTGAGCTCAGTACAGACTGCCACCTGGGACTTGAGCGCGAATGGCGAAACACGGGTCGACGGCCCGCACCGCCTGCTCTCAGCGCAGGTTGGGAAGTTTACTCAGTCAACCTTGCGTTCGTCTCGATACATCACCTTGTGACGCATATTCCGAATCCAATCATCAATCTGCTCGATCGTCATGTAATTCTGCGCATTGAAACGATCCCAGCTCATTATCTCTTTTAGTTTTTTCTTCCAGCGTTTGTAGGAAGGCTTAAGCGGGGGTCCAAAACACATGACGTCGATGATCCCGATTCCTTCCGGGACACCGAGCAGCGGCCGCATTTTGGCTTGAATGCCTTCTTGCCCGATAGCCGTGATCCACCACACAGCATAGCCGAGCGCGGCCGCAGCAAGGTGTGCCGACATCGTCGAAGCCGCCACCGATTGCAGCAGGATTCGCTCCGCGTTCTGTTGGTACAACTTGTCTTCCTCTGACCCGTCCAGGACAACGGGAAACGCTCGAATAAAGCGATAGTCACAGCAGACCACGATCAGCCCGGGAGCAGTTTTCACTCCTCGGTAGTTCGGTGTTGGAAACCCCATTTTCAGCCGGGCGCGGTGCTGTTGTTCGTCGAGAAGACACTTCGTGAGCGTTTCTCGAGCCGCCGGGTCGCGGAGAACGATGTAATGCCATGGCTGAGCATTCGCGCCCGACGGAGCATGACGCGCGGCTTCGAGGATCATTTCGAAATGGTGCTTCGGAACCGTGTAGTCCGCCACAAACTCGCGGTTGGTCATGCGGCTTCGAACAACATCCATGAAGGCGTCGTAGCGGGCCACATTGTTAAATTGCTCGGGATCCAGCGTTGATCGAGCCATCGTGTCGAACCTCTTTAATTCTTGCCTGCTCGGCGTTCTCTCGCACGCAGCTGTTTTTCGGGGAGCATCGAATACTATATCCTATTGGTTCTGCAGGTAATTCCAAATCGGAGCACCAAGGCAGTGAACCTTCGGCCTTTGCAAATGTTCGTCCGGCGCAGCTGAGCTCTATTCCTGACGGAGCGGCCTCATCGGCAGGTGAATTTCGTAGGCCTGAGCGCCGGCGCCGATTCCCCCTTCGCATGTGTTGGGTGGAGTCGTGCAGGGCCACTTGGATTGAGAACATTCCGCTGCCCAAAACATGTAGCCCAGCATCCCTTCGGTCCTTCCAGCACCCGCGGGTGCGACCGTTTGCACGAATGCACCGGTCGAATTTTCAAGCGATTGGCGGAAATCGTTGCACTCCGCCCGCAGGGCTCCACGACTCGTGATGAATAGGCTGCCTGTAAACTTCGCTGGAGCCAAGGGGGGAACGGGAGGCTTACCCCGAACGTGCTCCTCCCACTGTTCTTCCAGGGCGGTCGCATCGGTCTGTTTGAAAGGGACCATCGCGTTCGCATAATCCAAAACCCGGTGCGTGGTGGCGAGCCACTTCGATGTGGCACGCTCGGTGAGCGGCACGAGATACCGGTTGCCAGGGGCGAGGTCGATCGTAAGGCGTGCCGCCGGCTGACTGCCTGTCGCGTCGTAGGGCAGAACCGAGCGATAGGTGGTGATGAAATCCTCGAGGCCCTCGAGGTTGGGGCTGCGATCATTTTCGTAATCAATTTCAATTCCGACTCCCAGGCGCTCGGCGGTCCGTGCGGCATGCATGGCCAGTTGCTTGGGATTGGTGCGGAGGGCTTTGTCCCAGTCCTCGATATAGCTTAATCCGCCGATGGAAAGCATCACGCGGATCTTCCTGCTGGTGAAATACCTCACAATTTCTGGGGTCATCCCGATCGGGATGCCAGCCGCAGTCTGAGCGTCGCTTGTGAGGTTCAGCAGTCTTGTAGGATTGACAAAACTCAGAACCACCAAATTGACTGACGGCGAGCCGTCGCCTCGGTCGATGAGCCAGTGGTTTTTGCGGTCGAAGTCAGCCATGTCGCGGACCTTCGACCATGCGCACGGGTCATTCCCGCAGTGCCATGCGCCATAGACTTCGATCGGGGAGGGTGAGATCCGGGCAGACATCGCAACGGCAATGGCAGTTGTGACGACAGCCAGAATTCCCAGCGTTCTCACCATTATGCCGGCCGCAAGCGGGAGTGTCTGGATGTGCCCAAGGGTCTACGCCGGCCCGGACGATCGAAGCGCTGCGAGAACCCTCGCAGGTGTCAGGGGGGCTTGTCGGACACGAGCGCCCGTCGCATCGAAAATGGCATTGTTGATCGCCGCCGCAGTCGGCCGTGTTGACGGTTCGCCGGCGCCCGTGGGCGCAATTTCCGGGTGATTGAGGAGAACAATCTCCACCCGATCGGGGACATCCGATGATCTCGCCACAGGATAGGTGTTCCAATCGATGCTGGTCACGCGGCTGCGGTCGAATGCGACCTCTTCTTTGAGGCTCCGGCTCAGCGATTGGATCAAGTTGGCTTCGATGGTCCCCCCAAGAGCCTCCGGGTTGATAATCAAGCCGCAGTCGTGCACGCAAACAAGACGTTTCACGCGAAGCGCACCGGTGCGCCTGTTTACTTCCACCTCCGCGATCGTCGCCACGCGTGTCCCGCCACGTAGCGCTATGGCTACGCCCCTTCCGGTAGCGGTGTCCGCTCGCGAGCCCAATTTCTGGGGTGAGGGGCGCGAAACCCAGCCGTATGTCTTGGCCGCCGTGGTCAGCGCGGCCCTGAGTCGCTCGTCATCGAGGTACCGCAGGCGAAATTCGATCGGATCGACTTCGGCCGCCGCCGCGACCTCGTCCAGGAACGACTCCCCGGCAAATGTGGTCGCAGGACCTTCCGGGTCCCGAAGATGCGTGGTGCGAAGCGGCGACGCTGTGGCGAAGAAAGCGGGAAGGACGTGCGCGTCCGCATGGATATTCGGGAACCGATAGGCCATCGTTCCCTCGCCCCATTGTGCGAACTCATCGACGCCGGTCGTATTGCGGACTCCCGTAAGCTGCGCTCCGAGATAATTCCCGGCGCTTGCGGGCAAATACATGATGTCGCCTCCGGAAAAGGCTCGCGACGTGAATTGGAATGCGGTCACTTCGCCCCGCACGTCGAGTCCTGCGGCCATGTCGTACACGACAGCGGGTCCTTTGGCACCCCACGCGGTCATGTCGGCTCGCGACCATTGAACGCGGACGGGCCTGCCCGCCGCCTGCGACAGCAGCACGGCGTCCGCGGCAGTGTCCTCGAAGCCGGGGCGTCCGTAGGAACCCGCATCCTCCACCCAAATCACCCGAACCTTGGCCTCAGGCACGCCCAACAGTTCGGCGAATCCCTTGCGCAGGGCATGAGGCTTCTGTGCTCCCGACCAGACCGTCGTCACTTCATCCAAGCGGACGTCCGCGACTGCGCACCCGGGGCCCATGGTAGCGTGTGACTGGAAGGGCCAATCGTAAGCCGCTGCCACTTTCTTGGCAGCGGCGGATAGCGCGGTGGCTGCCTCGCCCTTGCTCAGAGTTTCCTTGCTCGACTTGGGAGTAACCGAGCGCATCTGCTCGTACAGATGCTGCTGTTCGGGAAACACCGGCTCCGGCTGCGTCCAAACAACCTTCAGCGCTCGCGCCGCGCGCATGGCGGCCCACTCCGTTTCCGCCACCACGCCGACGAAGTTGCCCTTCACCACCGTCTTGACATAGCCCGGTATTTCCCGAGCGGAGCTTTCCTCGACGCTCACGAGTTGCGCGCCTGTGTCGGCCGGTCGGACTACGCGCCCGTGCAGCATACCCGGCACTCGCACGTCGGTCACGTATTGCCACTGGCCTAAAATCTTGGGCGACATGTCCACCCGGGGGAGAGACTTTCCTACCACCGAATAGCTCGACACATCCTTTGGCTGGCCCGTGCCCTTCACGTTCAGCGCGAACCCTTGGCCAGTTGCCTTCAACACATCATTGGTGTCAATCGCACCGGCCAACTCCCCGTAGGAAATGCTCCGGGTCGATTGCCCTTTGACGGCTACGACTCCGTCGCGCACCTCAAGCTGGTCGGGTGATACACCCAGGCGGCGGGACGCAAGCTCTGTCAGCAATTGCCTTGCGGTTGCTGCGGCGTTGCGCAGCGGCTGCGCTCCCAACATGATGGAAGTGCTTCCGCCGACTCCGCCCTGATCGACCGTCCGCGACGTATCGCCCATCACGAACGTGATCTGTACGGGTCGGACGTCAAGCTCCTCGGCTACAATTTGAGCGAGAGCCGTCTCGACCCCCATCCCGATTTCTACTTTGCCTGTAAAAACCCGGACCGACCCGTCCGGGTTGATTTGCAACCAGCTATCGAGTCGGTCGGGAGAGGGGGAGTCGACCGTTTCGGTGGGTGTGGCGGCAAGAAGTCGCGGAAGAACGCCACTGTCAGTCAGGCTGAAGGCCACGAGCAGGCCGCTCGTGCCTTTGACGAACTCTCTCCTCGACAGAGTGGCCTTGAAAGCCATCGTTCACGCGCCTGCCTTCCCTGACTGGGCGGCCCGGCGCACAGCGTTGAAGATCCCCACGTGGCTGCCGCACCGGCAGACCAAGCCCGCAAACGCGCTCCGTATTTCGGCATCGGTGGGATGGGGGTTCTTCTCCAGCAGCACTTTGGCCGTCAGCACCCAGCCGTTCAGGCAATACCCGCATTGAAACGCCTGTTCGTCGATGAAGGCCCTCTGTACAGGATGCGGGTTGCCCTCCGATCCGAGCCCTTCCAGCGTGAGGATTTCCTTGCCAGCCGCGAGCGAGACGGGTAACCGGCAGGATCGCACCGCCCGGCCATCGAGCAACACCGTGCACGCGCCGCACTGTCCGAGCCCACAGCCGAACCTGGGGTTGTTCAGAGCAAGGTTGTCGCGCAGCACGTACAGCAGGGGGCATTGGGGGTCCACGTCCACCATATGCGCCCTGCCGTTCACCTTCAGCGCTAGCGGGCTCATCTCCGCCTCTCGGCTCACCTATCCGGGAGCATTGTAGCCCCAGCTGTCGAGCGCGACAAAATGCGCGAATGTCATCCCGAGGTGTCCGCCCTCGGAAAATGAGCTCTACGACACATCCGCCGGCCGTATATGGAAGAGCCTCTCGCTGGTGCCGTGCGCGATTTTTTCGTTATCCGCTTCCGGCAACGGCGAGGTGTTCACGAAATTCGCCGACTCCACCATGTCCTGATACGGATAATCGATCGCGAAGATCACGTTGTCGGGTCCCAGGGCGTCGACGCAATACTTCAGCACCTTGTGATCGTTCATTCCGCTTGTGGTAATCACAAAATTCTCTTTCAAGTATTCGCTCGGCGTTTTCTTCAGATTCGGATGCCCGTGCGTATAGGCCTTGTACATGTAGTCGATGCGGTACGGCCAGAATGGCAATCCTTCGCCCATGTGTCCGAGCACAATCTTGAGCGTCGGAAACTGGTCGAATACGCCGCTCACGATCAGCCGCATGGCATGCAGCCCCGTCTCCATCTGGAACCCCCATAGCGCGCCGGCCAGATTGACCGCCGCTCGCGTCATGAACGAGCATGGGTCGGGCATGTTGCGTGGATGAATATAGATCGCGGCGTTGGTGGCCACAGCCGCTTCGAAAATGGGCCAATATTTTCCTTCGTCGAGATATTCGGCGTTGGTGTGTGAGTTGACGATCAGCCCGTTCAATTTTAGCTGGTTCATGGCGCGGTCGATTTCCCGTGCCGCGCGCTTTGGATCCTGGGGGGCAAAACTGGCGAGGCCGGCAAATCGCTTGGGGTGTTTTTGGATCACTTCGGCGAGACGGTCGTTCGCGATCATCGCAAGGCTGGTGGCTGTTTCCGTGTCGAACATCTGCACGCCCGGCGAAGTGAGCGAGAGCAGATGCATATCGACGCCGGCCTGATCCATGATCTGAATTCGCTCGCCTTCCAGATCCAGCAGACGGCGCAACAATGGCGGCGCGTTTGGGGCCGGATCGAGAAAGCCACGCCACATTTCCAGATCGGGATTCGAGTACGCAATCTTCGCGATCCGCCGAAATTCATCGGCCTGTTCGGGAATCGAAAACGCCTCTTCGGTCGCAATCAGCCGATATTTTCCTCCGGGCTTCGCGGCCGGCTTCAAGCCTGTCGCGGCATGAGCGCCGAGCGCTCCTGCCGAAAGCAGTGCCGTTGAGCTTTCCAAAAACCTTCTTCGATTCATCTCCATCGCTCCACCCCCGGCGCGAGACGCGCGCCGGCACAAGTAGCACGCTACGGCTGGCGTGTCAAATCAACCGCTTGAAAAGCCGCGTAGCGCTGTGCTACCAACTATTCGGCGGTGGCCGAACGCCTGCACGGAGGAGCGCCTATGAAAAACAGATCCAAGCAGCGAAGCAAAGCAGCGAATCTCAAGGCCATGGATCGCCGCGATTTCATGGGCACTTTAGCGGCTGCGGCCGGCTCGACGGCGGTTGCAGGGGCGCTTTCTCCTTTTAGGCCCTCCGCGAGTGCGGAGACGGTTCATTTCGATAATCCTCCCGGCCTGGGGGGAGGCGGGCCGTTCCGCTGCGAGTGCGACATTCGCGACTGCGACGTAGAGGGCGAAATCCCTCTGAACATCGACGGTGCGTTCTACCGGGTCGGTCCCGACTGGCAATATCCGCCGATGAAAGGCAATATTCCCTTCGATGGCGAAGGCCATGTCAGCATGTTCCGCATCTCTGGCGGCCACGTCGACTTCAAAAGCCGCTATCCGCGCACGCAGCGCTATCGGGCGCAGGCCGCTGCCCGCCGCCGCCTCTTCGGCGTGTACAGAAACAAATTCACCGACGATCCCAGCGTCGCCAATCTCAGCCGCGGCACCGCCAACACGCACGTCGTCTATCACCACGGTCTGTTGTTCGCCCTGAAGGAAGACAGCCCTCCGGTGGCCATGAATCCGCACACGCTTGACACCATCGACGATTACTACACGTTCGGCGGCGGCCTGCACAGCCTGACTCACACCGCACACCCGAAATTTGATCGCGCCACCGGCGAGATGATCTCCTACGGCTACGAAGCCAAAGGGCTGGCCACCGATGATGTCTACGTTTTCTCTGCGAATGCCAAGGGCCAAATCACTTGGACGTGCTGGATCAAAGTGCCCTACGTCGGCATGATCCACGATTTCGCCGTTTCCCAGAAATATATCGCCTTCTTGGTGATCCCGATGGCCACCAACGTCGAGCGCATGAAGCAGGGTCAGGTGCATTTCGCCTGGGATTCCACGCTGCCGACTTGGTTCGGCGTGCTCGAGCGAGGCGGTGACGGCAAGGACTTGCGCTGGTTCAAAGGGCCGGAGCGCTGCGCCACGCACGTGATGGGCGCTTTTTCCGAGGGCAACAAGATTTACGTCGATATGGACATGGCGTTGAAAAATCAGTTCCCATTCTTTCCCAATCTTCATGGCGAGCCGTTCGATCCCAAAGCCGCGGCTGGAACCGTGCATCGCCTCTCGGTCGATCTCTCCGAGAAAACTCCCCGCGATTACAATATGGAGGAGCTCTACCCACAGACCGGGGCCCTGCCGCGCCAGGACGACCGTTATCAGACGATTCCGTACAAGATCGGCTTCATGCCCACGAGCGATCCGACCAAGCCGGTGAACGCCAAACTTTCCAACGTTGCGTTCCGCCCGACAAACTCCTATACGATGTTCGACCATTCCACGCGCAAGACGCGCCAGTTCTGGGTCGGCGACGATTCAAGCCTGCAGGAATGCTGCTTCGTGCCCCGCAGCAAGGAGGCGCCGGAAGGCGACGGCTATCTGGTCGGCGTGACGAATCGCCTGCTCGAAGGCGGCCGGTCGGACCTCCTGATCGTGGACACGGCACACCTGGAAGACGGGCCGGTTGCCAGGGTGAAACTGCCATTCCGCACCTACAGCCAGGTGCACGGCTGGTGGGTTCCCGCCGAGGACTTGCCCAAGGCCTGAGCGTGAGCGGTGAGGGTCGGCCGTTTGCCTGGTTCAAATGCCCATGCGCATCGAGATCGCAAAACGTCCAGACGGCGCCGGCGTCCTGCGCTCGATCGGCCCGTGGTCTGGCAAAAGCGCCGAAGCACGGAGCCGACTTCGCGGTCCACGAGCTCACATACCTTGCCGTGGAAACCTCTCCTATCGAAAGGGTCCGTGCGACCCTGCCGAGCCTTTCGAGAAATGTGGAAGGTAGCCTCCTCTCCGCTGGGGTGAAATAGCCAGCGTTGTCATTGCGTAGTCACGAGCGTTCGGATTTCATGTCCCATTCGGCCACCCACGCTTCTGCTGCCGAGCGGCTTGAGAAGCGGTTTCCCTCGGCAATGGCTCTCATCTGGGCCATGGCGGGCTTGAAGCTGCTCTTCCACATCTACTTCAATAATCGCTACGGCTACTTTCGCGACGAATTCGATTACATCGCCTGCGGCAATCACCTCGCTTGGGGTTATGTCGATCAGCCGCCGCTGCTGCCGTTCCTTGCGCGAGCTTCGATCGCCGTACTAGGCGATTCTCTCCGCGCCATTCGCTTCATCCCAGCCCTAGCCTCCTCGCTGCTCCTGGTTCAAACGGCACTGATTGCCCGCTCGCTCGGCGGCCGGCGCTTTGCCATGGTGCTGAGCGGCGTTGCTGTTTTGATCGCGCCGCAATACCTCTCGAATGGCAGCTTGCTCACAACGAATTGTCTCGAGCCGAATCTCTGGATGGGCTGCACTTACTTCGCCGTCCTCGCAATCAAGTGCAGCCAGCCACGCTACTGGCTCTGGTTTGGCGTCATCGCGGGCCTGGGCCTGGAAGAAAAGTACACGATTGCTCTTTTTGGGTTCGCCATCGTGGTGGGACTTCTCGCAACCGAGCAGCGCCGCGTCTTTGCGGGCCGGTGGATTTGGCTCGGTGGAACTGCGGCCTTCCTCATTTTTCTCCCGAACCTACTGTGGAATTTTCACCATCACTGGCCCTTCCTCGAACTCCTGCACAACATCCGTGCGGAAGGCCGCGACGTCATTCTTCCCGCCGGCGAGTATTTCTTTCAGCAGACCCTCCTCACGCATCCGCTGAACGCACCGATCTGGATCACCGGCCTCATCGCCCTGTTTTTCTGGGCGCGGTGGAAACCGTACCGTTTCCTCGGTTGGGCCTATGTCTTCTGCTTCGCGGTTTTGTTTGTGCTGCACGGCAAGAATTACTACCTTGCGCCAATCTATCCTGTGTTGCTGGCCGCCGGAGCGGTGGTCCTCGAAGCCGCACTCGAGAGTCCATCCCGCGCCTGGCTCAAACTGGCGGTTCCGGCTGTTTTGCTGGCTGGTGGGGCGTCTTTGCTGCCGGTGACCGTGCCGGTTCTTTCTCCCGATCACTTCATCGCCTATATGAAGCGCCTGCCGTTCAAGTTGCCGGTGATGGAATACCAGCACCGTCGCGCGGTGCTGCCGCAGTGGTACGCCGATCAGTTCGGCTGGTCGGAAATCGTTGCGGAGGCGGCCGAGGCCTGGACCGAGCTTGCACCAGCGGAGCGCCAAGACTGCGCCGTGTTTGCCCAAGATTATGGGGCGGCCGGCGCCATCGATTTCTTCGGTCCCCGCTATGGTTTGCCGCCGGCGCTGAGCGGCCACCAGACGTATTTCTTGTGGGGGCCGCACGGATACTCGGGCAATTGCATGATCGTTCTGGACGACCGAAGAGCGCGGCTGGAGCAGTTATTCAACGATGTCGAGTACGTGGGCACCTCCCCCGACAATCCCTATGCGCTCGAAAAAGACGTCGATGTTTTTATCTGCCGTGGCTCGAAATTTGGCAGCCTCATACAGATCTGGCCGAACTTTAAGAAGTGGCGCTAGGGGTTCGAGCGCCACAGATCGACGATAAGCCGAACCTCTAGGGGCGACGGTTCTGCGGCAGTTCGTCGGTGACTGCAAAATCCGGCGCCTAGAACCGCGCGGATTTGTTGAAAGAAGAACGGGTGGCAAACAAAGTGCGACTCCCCCTAACAACCCGGGAGGTCCGGTTGCGGCTGCCGATCGCTTCTGATATAGATGCGGCGCAACGCTACTGACGCGGAGCGGAAAATCATGATGCGCACCAGAGTCTTTACCATCTTGCTGCCGGCTTTGCTCTTGAGCGCCGTTGCTGTCGAAGCCGGGCCGTCGCCGGCCAAAGCAAATGATTGTGATCGCGTTTGTCTGGAGCGATTCGTCGACCAATACATGGTGGCCGTCGCCGCGCACGACCCGTCGAAACTCCCCACGACAGCAAGCATCAAGTACACCGAAAACAACGTCGAGATGAGCATCGGCGAAGGCCTATGGCAGACCTCCGACGGATGGGGCAACTACAAGGTTTATGTTGACGATCCCCCGACCGGCCAGGTCGGATTTCTCGCCGTGGCTAACGAGGACGGCCATCTGTCTTGTTTTGCCGGGCGCCTCCGGGTCGCCGACCGGAAGGTATCGGAAATCGAGATCATCGTCGCGCGTCCGGACCGCCCCGGCTCTGTCTCTGGCTCTGGAAACTTTGCCGGAGGCCCCGAGAACCTCAAGGACAAGCCGCTTTTCTCCGAGATGGAGCCGGCCGATCAGCGGGTCTCCCGCGAGAAGCTGACCCAGCTCGCAAGCGGCTACTTCGATACCATCCAACAGAACACGGGCAGGATCTACACAACGTTTGATCCCGATTGCCAACGCCTGGAGAACGGAACCATCACTGCGAACAATCCAGATCCCCAGGCAGGCCCGGTGCAAAGAATGGGATGCCAGGCGCAATTGGAAACCGGGATGCTGAAGTTGGTCACCCGCGCCCGCGATCGCCGATTCGTCGTGGACGAGGAGAAACAGATGGTTTTCTCCGCGGCGTTTTTCGACCACGACGGTACGCTGCGTAAGAACAAGCTGGTGGACGGCACCGTGCGCACCATTGGCCCCCCTTTCGACCGCCCCTATACCTTCTGCTTCTTCGAACTGTTCAAGGTCAAAAGCGGCAAGCTTCGCCAGATTGAAGCGGTTCTTCTGACCGTTCCTTACTACATGCCCAGCCCGTGGGTCAGTTATGCGAAGAAGTAGCGGGTTCCTAGTGTGCTCGGCACGTTCTTGGCTTCTGAGAAAATGAGGCTTGACTCCCTGAGGTGAAAAAGTCAACGACGAGGCACCATGAGAATGACCAGAAATACTCTCGCCGGCGCAGCCGTTCTAATGCTGGTTGGGCTGGCTCCGCCCTGGGCGCGAGCGCAGGCGACTGCGCCGCCCGCTGATTACGATCCCAACTTCAACTACGATTGCGATCGTGCGTGCCTCAACGGCTTCACTGACGAATTCCTCGCGGCGCTGGTCGCCCACGATCCGTCCCGCCTATCGCTCGGAAGGGAAGTGAAGTACACGGAAAACGGCCAGGTTCTTCGGCTCGGCGATGGTTTTTGGGGCACGGCCAGTTCCCTGGGGACCTACAAAATCTACGCCGATGATCCGCAAGCAGGACAAGTGATGTTTATGGGCGTCATGGAGGAAAACGGGGCGCCGGTGATCTTTTGCTCGCGGCTCAAGATCGAGCTGCGCCAGATCACCGAAATCGAAGCCATCATTTCGCGCAAAGAGCCCGGCAGCTTGGCGCGTCCTGAAAACCTCGTGCAACCCGCCCCGGTCTTCACTGAAACCGTGCCGCTGGCCGAGCGACGCTCCCGTCAGAACATGGTCGCGATCGCCAATAGCTACTTCAACGCCATCGAGAAAGGCCACGCGTCCTACGTTCCCTTCGATAGCCATTGCAATCGCATCGAATCCGGTGTGCAGACCACCAACAATGCCGCTCTGGCCACGAACCCTGGTTCCGTCCTTGGGCTCGGCTGCGCCGACCAGATCAAGACTCGCAATTTCCAGCCCGACACGCTGATCCGCAACCGCCGATTCGCAGTCATCGACGAAGAGCGCGGACTGGTCTTTGTGCTCGGCTTCTTCGATCATGACGCAACACTTCGCTCTTACACTCTTGCCGACGGCCGCAGCGCGAAGCAGACGCGCACGGCTCCCTGGACCTGGGAAATCGCTGAAATGTTTAAGATCCAGGACGGGAAAATCATGCGCGTTGAGGCCTTGGTCAATCCCGCGCCCTATGGAATGAAAGACGGCTGGTAGAAGAAAATCTGCACTTCGGCGCACTTTTTACGGTGAGGATGCGAAAACGGATCTCTCACTTGGTGAAGCCGATCCACCGACCGCAGGCAACCACGGCGATCCACAGGACGATTCCGACTGCGCCTGCAACTTTGGCTGCCATCGGAATCTCGCCCTCGGCATCCGGAGTCGCGATGCGGTGATACGTTCGCATCTCAAAAAACGCGGCGTTGATACTGACCAGCACGAGCAACACCATCTTCATGCGGAATGGAAAGTTGTGATAGTACTTCGTGGCGTTTGAACTGAATAGCAGCGAACCCGCCAGCGCCGCAACCGCGAAGCTCGTCCATGTCCATGGCAGTACTTCCTCATGGATTTCCCGGATGCTGCGATCCCGCCAGGCGACGTTCAGCAGACGCAGATCGAGCATCGAGACCGAGCCGACCACCACCACGGTGGCCAGCACATGAACGGTTTCGATCGTGGGGAATAGCCAGGTGGATTGGCGAACCGCGGTACCGACGGAAGTATTCTCAAGCCAGGTGCAGAATTCCGGAATGACGGCCAAGCTAGGTTTCCCTCGTCAGAGTAGCTGCACACGCCTTCCTAGTAGTAAGCAATCCACCGCCCTGCCGATAGGATTCCGACCCAAAGCAGCAGGGAAGCGAGCCCGATCAACGCGGCAGCGGCCCTTCGCGCCTCCCAGTAGCCGGCGTCTTTGGCGTTTTTCCTCTGAACGAACAAGGTCATCACGGTCACGGTTGCGAGCATCGCCATCTTGGCGCGGAAATAGGGATTCAGGAGTTCGCGCGAGGGTTCACCGATGATCAGGATGATTCCCGTGGTGAGGAGCACTGGCAGCGCGCCCCAAACCCAGGGCACGAACCGGCTGACCATCCGCGAGACAGCCTGGTTTGTGCCTGCAACGCCTAGGAGGCGAAGGTCAAGCATCGCCATCGACGACATTACGATCGAGACGCACAGGATATGGACCGTCTGCACGGCCGGAATAATCCACCTCACAGTTTGAATCGTCAGGCTCAGCGCGGTACTGGAAAGCCAATCGCAGAACGACTGAATCATTTTGGTGGTTCCACGCCCACAAGCGCGGCCAAAATACTACTCTTTCGCGGCCCTTCTGTCGAACCGATTGGGCAGGATCAGTCGGGCGTTGACGCGGAGGGCGATCGCTCGTAAATTGGCACGGTTTCGGAAACGCCTAGGGGGTTGAGACATGTCTAATTCGAGCCTGAAGTTGGGGGCGGCGCTGGCCGCCGCTTTGCTTGTCGGGAGTTTCGCGCCGCTCACCTTGGCGCAGCGACCAACGGCGGCGAAGAAAGATATTCCGGCGATTCCCGAAG
The DNA here is from genome assembly GCA_030037525.1 of Candidatus Acidiferrales bacterium. Lineage (GTDB taxonomy): Bacteria > Acidobacteriota > Terriglobia > Acidiferrales > UBA7541 > Palsa-295. Next base: position 24,078 of record JASHRC010000159.1, read on the forward strand.
GAGCTCTTGCACCGGATAATCTTGCGAAGGCCCGCCCGAAACCGCCATTCGACTTGACGGGGACATGGACGGTTGATTTGAGCGCGGGATTCAGTTCGTTCATGTTTGGTCCACCGTATCCAAAGTTCAAGGCCGAGGCGCAGGCTGCCTTCGAGGAAGCGAAGAAATACGCTGCCGAGCACAAGGCCTATCACGATGACATCGGCCATTGCTACCCGGCGGGGATGCCCATGATCATGACGCGCGTCTGGCCAATCGCCATGATTCAGCTTCCCACCGCGGTTTACATGGTCAGCGGTTTTGAGAACGCACTGCGCATCATTTACCTGGATGGCCGGCCGCACACACCTTCCGATATCGTTGTCCGCTCGTTCAACGGCGACTCGATCGGACACTGGGAGGGCGACGAGCTCGTGGTCGATACCACTTCTATGGTGAGCGCGCATCACTGGATCGACCAGGGACTTCCGCTCAGCGAGGATTTTCACATTGTCGAGCGCATGCGCCTGCAAAACGGCGGAAAGACTCTCGAGATCAAGTATATTCTGACCGACCCGAAGAATTGGGAAGGCGAGTGGACCAGCACCAAGCACTGGCTCCGAGTTGACGATACGGATATCACGGAGGTGGAGTGCACGCCAGATCTGAACGAGCACCTGCTGAGCACGCACTGACCTGTTTTTCGCGACATTGTGAAGCGGAAGGCGCACCAACTGTGCGTGCGGAAAACAAGAGAAGCGAAACTCTTCGTTAGACGCCGCTGCTAATATTTCGGAGCGGCACGGTATGCCGGATCCATCAGCACCGTTCCATCGGGAAGCGTGACGGAAAGGAAGCTTCCGCCCTTTTCACCATTCCGGAGAGGGTGAATGAGAATCGTCACTTTGTCTCCCGGCTTGAGGCTCGTGGATTTCCATCCCATGCGCACGAGGTTGTTGGGGCTGTTGCACTCGACGCTCCAGCGGTCCGTCCCGCCATTTTCATTGGGGACGTCGATTTGGATCCAGCTATGCGGATTGGTCCACTCGAACTGGACGATCGTGCCGTTGAGCGAAACCTGCTTATCGCGGTCGAACATCGCGGCGGAGTGATGCGCGGTCGCCGTAGCGGCCGTCAACAGCGCGATCAAGCCTAACAACCATCCAATGACCGAGCTCTTTTTCATTCCACTTCTCCGTTCTGTCACCCAGTTCGATTGAGTCTCATCCGCATGGTGCTACGTCACTGTTTCGCGTTTCGATGGCGGAAAGCCGCCTCGTCCAGAGTTGAGCCGTCGGGGAGGGTAAGCGAAATGAAAAGCCCGCCCTTCTCGCCGCTCCTCAAAGGCCAAATCACGATGGAAACTTTGTCCCCTGGCTTGATGCTGTCGGAGTGCCATCCTTGCCTGGAAAGATTGTTGGGGCTGTTCAGCTCGATGCTCCACCGATCCACACCACCGCTTTCGCTGGGCACATCCAGCTCGATCCAGCTGTGCGGATTGGTCCACTGGAATTCGCGAACGATCCCCACCAACGTGGTTTCTTTCGAGCGATCGAACATGGCGAAAGAGTGGTGCGCGGAGGCAGAACCCGCTGCCATCAAAAGCATCGCGCCGAGGCACGCGATCCCAATTTTCTTCATTGGCCTGTCCACTCGAAGACCCCGTGGCAAACCGCTGGCTGCCCAACGGTTCACGCAGTCAGACAAAGTACTATAATACGGCCGATAATTTGTAGAATAAGTTTCAGTTCCGGCATTGGGTGGATCCTCTTGCCAGAAAGCAGAAGGTGAGGGGCGCCCTGGTGAAACGGAGAAGTCATGAAGCGCTTCGCTCGAATTCTGGCGGGATGCATGGCCTCTGTGGGATTGGCTGCGATTGCCCAGAGCCAGCAGGCGCAGAAGCCCTCAGCGACCCTGGAATCCCCGGTTTCCCCCAACAGGACATCGGACCCGACGGGAGCTCCGGGCCCGTCGCGTCCCTATCCCGACTGGGCTGGGATCTGGGTGCTGAATTTCCCGAAGCCGGGCGATCCGGCCCCTGAAGGTCCTTTGCTCACGCCGCCAGCCGCAGCGGAGTTGAAAGTCTTGCAGGAACAGGACGCGAGAAATGAGGAGCCCGCTACCGATGCGGCAAATTGCCTGCCGCCGGGGATGCCGACGATCATGTTCATGCCCTACGATGTGGAGTTCTTGTTCACACCGGGGCGCGTGACGATCATTCAGGAAGCCTACATGCAGGTGCGGCGTGTATTCATGGACGGCCGCGGCCATCCCGCGAAGCTCGATCCCACTTTCAACGGGCACTCGATTGGTCACTGGGAAGGCGACACGCTGGTGATCGATACGGCCGGCCTCGGGCACAAGACTCCCATAGGCTACAATCGCCTCAGTCACGGACCGCACCTTCAGGTGATCGAGCGAATTCGCCTGACGACCCCCGATCAGATGGAAGACCGGATGACGCTCATCGACCCGGACGTGCTTGCCGAACCCTGGCACACCGTGCATACATTTACGCGGCACCGCGAGTGGGATCAGCTCGAATACATCTGTGAGGAAAACAATCGCAATCAGATCGACAAGAGCGGACAGGTTTCCTCCGGCCTGCGCAAGTGAGAGACGACTCACCAGAGACGGGCTCGGAAGAAAATCACTCCGGGTTTTGGCGGGCCATGATTCAGCGCTGGGCGTGGTGATCGAGATTCAGCATTCGCTTTGCGTCATCCTCGAAGCAGGCCGGTGATTCCTCAAGAGGCTCGTTGGAGGGCTTAATCAGTCGCGGAGCCTCAGTCCACGGCTGTGTCAGCACATTCGGATCATCGACGGTGACTTGATAGGCG
>JASHRC010000160.1 GCA_030037525.1 Candidatus Acidiferrales bacterium
AAGCCGGCCAGATGCGTGCCGCCATCGACAGTGTTGATGGTATTGGCGAACGCAAAGATATTTTCGGCGTAGCTGTCGTTGTATTGCAGCGCGATTTCCATATCGACGTTGCCGCGCTTGCCTTCCATGTAGATGGGCGAATCGTGGAGCGTCTGCTTGCCGCGATTGAGATGCTTGATGAATTCCGAGATGCCGCCGGTGAAGCGAAATTCGGTTTTCTTGCCGGAGCGCTCGTCGTCAAGCGTGATCTTCAGGCCCCTGTTGAGGAAGGCCAGCTCGCGCAGGCGCTGCGAAAGCGTGTCGAAACTGTAGGCGATGGTGGAAAAGATGGACGGATCGGCGTGGAAGGTAATTTTTGTGCCGGTCTTTTTCGTCTTGCCCGAGGACTTGAGCTTCGAAGTCGGGATGCCTTTTTCATACGATTGCTCCCAAACTTCGCCATCACGCCAGATTTCCAGATCCAGCCAATCGGAAAGCGCGTTGACAACGGAAACGCCGACGCCGTGCAAGCCGCCGGAAACCTTGTAGGTCTCGTTATCGAATTTCCCCCCGGCGTGCAGAACCGTCATCACGACTTCGGCGGCGGGCTTTCGCTCGGTCGAATGCATGTCCACGGGAATGCCGCGGCCATTGTCGACGACCGTGACGCTGTTGTCATCGTGCACTTGAACGTTGATCTCATCGCAGAAACCGGCCATGGCTTCATCGACCGAGTTGTCGACGACTTCCCAGACCAGATGGTGCAAACCCATCTCGCCGGTCGAGCCGATGTACATCGCCGGACGTTTGCGAACTGCCTCGAGACCGCCCAGAACCTTGATCGAAGTCGCGTCGTACCTGTGCCCGGACGGACCGACCGCTGCGGCAGGCCCTTTCGGGCTTTCTTTTTCACCCATGAATATCGGTCTCCTCAGACGAAGGCAATAGCTTCAGTGTCAAGACCTGAGCTGCATAAGCCGGGAAGGCGGTCGCGCGGATCAGCTCGACTTACCTTGCCCATTGGTCCCAGTTCGAGCGGAGAGCAGCCTCGACTCGCGCTAGGACTCGAAGGGTTTCGTTTCTCGCTCCATCCCGTCCCGTTCCGAAATCTCGGGCGGACGCGGCGAAGCTCTTCTCCCCCTCGGAGGGGAACATGTGCTCGCGCCCGATTTTCGGCCGCCAGTTCTGGCAGCTGGCAGGACGAGGACGCAAGCTCGGTCCGAAGATCAAAATTCAGGAGGAATCCGAACCAATAAAATTCTACCGAAACGCCGGGCGTTTCACAAGGTGATTCTGGGTTCTAGTGGACAGGTTATCTCCCATAGCGTCAGTATCTTAGGGTGGATCGAGCGACCCCGGATGCGTGCCCGAGGCGAGGGGTTGAGCTTCGGGCAAAATGCCGCCAAGGGCGGCCGACCGATCGACGCCGCCGAACGATTTAGTGAAGCGTTTCGTCTCGGTGGGTATCAAATCGGCAGGCGAGCCCAACGGGGGTGCCTATGAAACGGAGTTGGAATCCAGGCTTATGGGCAGGGTTTGTGCTGGTGCTGCTCGGTGTTCTCACCTATCCGTTTTTTTTCGCTCGCTTTGCCATCACGCGCGATTTTCCGTGGGCCAACCTGCTGATGATTGCTCTTGCCGTGGTCCTGGTCACTAGGGGCGTCCTCGGCGCCTATCGCCGGCCGGATCAATATCGCGGCAAGGTCAGTGCAACGATTCTCGCGGTCCTGGCAGTTTTGGTGAGCGGCCTGTTTTGCTATGGAATCTTTTCGGTGACCAGGCGGCTTCCCGCCTCCCACGGCGCTCCTCGAATTGGGGACATGGCGCCTGATTTCACGCTCCCCGATTCGAAGGGCACACCGGTAACCCTCTCCGTGGTGATTCGTTCTCCCTTTGCCCCTAGCGGCGTATCTGCGGCAAGCGGATCAGGCCAAACCGCAGCCACTGTGCTGATCTTCTATCGGGGTTATTGGTGACCCTTCTGCAACTCCGAGTTGCGGAGCTTTGAAAAGCATCTGCCGGAATTCGATGCGCGGCGGATTCGCGTGATTGCGATCAGTGTGGATAGTCCCTACCAGTCAGAACATCTGCGTGAGACGCAGGGCTATAGGTTTCCCATCCTTTCCGACTCGAACGATGTAGTGATTCGCCGCTGGGATCTGGTCGATCCGCACGCGGGCGAAGGTGGAGCGGACATTGCAAGGCCGGCAGAATTCTTGATCGATTCGAGCGGACGGCTTCGCTGGGTGAATCTCACCGGAGATTTGCGTGTGCGTGCCCGTCCGCAACAGGTACTGGCGGCATTTGACTCCGCGGTTCGCTGAGCAAACCGATCAGATGCGCATAGGCATGACCACATAGCGGTAGCGACTGGACTCGTCGCCGAGCGGGCGAAGTTGGCCCGCTGCCTGCTCGTCCTTCAGTTCGAAGCTGATGGGGCCGTCCGGTGCCGCCGCGAGGAAATCCAAAAGATATTGAGCGTTGAAGCCAATGGTGATCGGGTCGCCTTTGAACTCTCGCTCGATGGCTTCTCTGGCCTCCCCGTATTCGGGGCTAGACGCAGAGATTTCCAGGCCTTCGGCTGCCAGCGTGAACTTCACAGCGTGCGAGCGTTGATCGGCAAGCTGCGAGACCCGACGCAGGGCATCCTGAAACTCAGTGCGATCGAGTACCACTTGCCGGTTTGTATCGCGAGGAAGAACAGCTTCGTAGTTTGGGAACTGGCCTGTGAGCTTGCGCGAGGTGAGGAGACGATCACCGAACTGGAAAAATAGGTGACTTTCGTCCTGAGCGAAATCAACAAGCTCCTGATCGCTAGCCTCTGCGGCCAGACGCTGGATCTCGCTCATAGCCTTCTTAGGTACCAGCACACGCGTTTCCGACGAGAAGCCCTCCAGCTTGTGGTCTACTTCGACCATGGCCAAGCGGTGGCCATCGGTGGCCACCATCGTGACAGAGCCGGATTTCAGCACAAACAGCGCGCCATTCAGCGTATAGCGTGACTCCTCCTGCGAGATTGCAAACGATGTTTTTGCTATTAGGCTTGCCAGCAGCTTTGCTGGAATCTTCACCAGTGCGTGAGGGAAGGTGGGCAAGGCCGGGAAATTATCCTTTGACATACCCACCAGCTTGTAGTTCCGTCGATCGCAAGTGATCTGAACCCAGTGGTTTTCCAGGAGCTTGAAGCGAAGCTCCTCTTCTGGAAGCA
>JASHRC010000161.1 GCA_030037525.1 Candidatus Acidiferrales bacterium
AAGGGGAAGAGGATCCCAACGGTCTGACCCCTAGATGTACTGGGGTGGAAAACCACGGCCAGCGATCCAAAAGGATTCTGACCTTAGCTCTAATCGCATTCTTGGGCTAGTGATCACGATTCAGGCGAATATTCGAGGAACTCAAAACTAACAACTAAGACTGCGTCGAGTCGTGCGACCCGCCTTGATTTCGGCCAACTCGGATTACTGGACAAGTGGTCTTAAGAAGAGTCGCGACCGGACTATTTTTCTTTCAGTAACTCAGATTGGCTCGTAAACACCCTCGAAACGATAGCTGGCATGAGGGCGCGGAGCTCCGTTCCAGTTTCAGATTGAAGAGCTTTCAAAGAATCCACTTCGGATTGCAGCCGGTCTAGCTCGGCTACAATATCGCGCTGCTCTGCCAAACCAAGGTGTGTGGGAAAAGGTATCGCCATGACGACACCCTGCGAAATTTTCTTCATGGTGGAACTCGTTCCTTTTGCCTTGTCGAAAATGAAGTTAGAGAGGGAAATTTTTGACGCTCTAGCAAAGTTTGCGGACCGATCAGAAAATAAAAGAATCGTGCTGGGGGCCTCAGGCATCAAAGAGTCGAGTTCGGAGGGACGAAGCGATGGTGTCAAAGTGCGCCAATCCCAGCTGCGCCGCCACGTTTGATCATCGCCAGGGGAGGCTGTTCCGCTTCCCCAAGCGTCCCGTCGAGGGCGGCCGCCCCGCGAACACTCATTGCGTGCAGCACTTCTGGTTGTGTGGCAATTGTCACCGAGATTATCTGCTCGAGTATCACGACGACATTGGTGTCGCTATTACCCGCCGCGTCGAAAGGACGCCCGGACCTCGCAAGTTCATCTCGGCGGCTTAAACTGAAATGTTTCATGCTCTTAAAGCCCTTCCGCAGGTGCGCTGAGTGGTTGCGATCGAACGCTTCAACGCTTGCCGAAGCAGACCCCCCGAGAGATCAATTCAATCAGTTTTGAGCACGAGCGGTAGCTGACCGAGTCGCCGGGACGGCAGCAGTTTTGTTTCTTGGCGGTCGCTCGGACACGGCTAACTTGCCGCAAGGCAAGGCGAAATGATAATTTTTTATGTTCATGAAACGGGAAGCCGCGGCCGAAGAAGCACCTGCCGGCGTGACCTCCGCTGAGCGGTGGAAGCTGCTCGAATCGGCGCCCGATGCGATCGTGATCGTGGATCGGGATGGCCGGATCGCATTTGCTAATTCGCACACCGAGCGGATGTTTGGTTTTGCACCGAACGAACTGGTCGGCCAGGCCGTGGAAGTCCTTACGCCCGAGGCGGTTCGGGCAGCGCACGTGCGCCATCGAACCGAATACAGCGCCGCTCCCCGTACGCGAGAGATGGGGGCAGGCCTTGAGCTCGAGGGCCGCCGCAAAGACGGAAGTACGTTTCCTGTCGAGATCAGCCTTAGCCCACTAGACGAGTACGACGACCACTTCGTTGTCACGGCCATTCGCGACACCACGGAGCGGAAACGCATCCGGGAAGCGCTGCGCTTGAGCGAGGAGCGTTTCCGCCGCCTAACCGAAGAGGTCCGGGATTACGCGATCTTCATGCTGGATCCCGAAGGACGCATAAAGACGTGGAACGAAGGGGCGCAGCGAATCAAGGGGTATCGAAGTGAGGAGATCATAGGCAAACACTTCTCCTGCTTCTATGTTGCCGACGATGTCGAGCGCGGAAAACCCGCCGAGGAACTCGCAACGGCGGCAAGAGAAGGGCGAGCGGAGGACGAAGGCTGGCGGCTGAGAAAAGATGGGTCGCGTTTTTGGGCCGACGTCGTCATCACCGCACTCCATGACGAGAGCGGGAAGCTTCTCGGCTTCACGAAGGTTACGCGGGACGTCACGGAACGCAAACGGGTCCGCGAGGCTTTTCTTCTGGAAGTCACCAACGCCTTGCTGTCAAATTTGGACATCACCAAGCTCCTCTCGGCAATTGGCGTGTGTGTTCGCCAGGTAAAGGATTTTGATTATGCGACGCTCGCGCTCTACGACAGCGAAACGAAGATGCTGCGGATTCAGCCCGTCGGCGCCCCTCCGGGAAAAGAGCCCCTTCCCTCCGGGGTTTTGGTGCCGATCACCGGTTCGCCGGATGGCTGGGTCTATGTTTCCGGCAAGCCACTCATCCTGAAGGGGACGTCTGAGGAAAAATTCCCGTTCGAACTGGCCGAGCACCTGGTCGATCTCCCGGTGAAATCAGCATGCTGGGTGCCACTGGTCGGGAGAGAAGGGACCTTCGGGACACTGAATCTGTTCAGCCGCAAGCCCGGGGGGTTTTCCGATGCCGATCTCGAACCGCTTTCGCAATTGGCCAGCCAGATCGCGGTTGCGCTGGATAATGCGCTCGCGTACCGGCGGCTGGCCGATCTCAATGCGCGACTAGAAAAAGAGAAGCGCTATCTCGAGGATGAACTGCGAATCAGCGGCAGTTTCGAGGACATCATCGGCGAAAGCAAGCGGTTGAAGCTGGTGCTCAAGCAGATCGAAACGGTTGCACCAACCGATTCGACCGTTCTCATCCTGGGAGAAACAGGCACAGGAAAGGAGCGGCTGGCGCGTGCCGTTCACGACCTAAGTTCGCGGCACAATCGCGCGTTCATCAAAGTCAATTGCGCGTCGGTTCCCGCCGGGCTGCTCGAAAGCGAGCTATTTGGCCACGAAAAGGGCGCGTTCACCGGGGCCATCGCGCAAAGGATCGGCAGATTTGAGCTGGCGCATCAGGGAACCCTGTTCCTTGATGAAGTAGGCGAAATTCCGCTGGATCTTCAGCCGAAGTTGTTGCGCGTGTTGCAAGAAAGGCAGTTCGAACGGTTGGGGAACAGCCGGACCATGACGGCCGACGTCCGCATCGTTGCAGCCACAAATCGAGATCTGGGCAAACTGGTGCAGACCGGACACTTCCGTAGCGATCTTTACTATCGCCTCAGCGTCTTTCCGGTCCTCGTACCACCGCTGCGCGAGCGCGCGGAGGACATTCCGCTCCTGGTCAACTATTTTCTCTCGCGATTTACCAAAGCCATGGGCAAAGCAATCGAGGTCGTTCCCCCCAACACAATGCAGGCGCTCCTTCGCTACCCTTGGCCAGGAAACGTCCGCGAACTCGAGCATGTGATCGAGCGCGCAGTGATCCTTTCCCCTGGACCGGAGCTTCGCATCCCGCCCGCGGAGCTTGCCTATGGCGAGGAGATAATTCCCAAAACCTCATCAACGCTCGAAGATATGGAGCGAGAACACATCCTGCGCGTGCTCAAAGAGGCAAAGGGCAGAGTCGGCGGCCCCGGCGGGGCGGCCGAGCGCCTGGGAATGAATCGGACCACCCTGAACTCCCGCATGCAAAAGCTGGGAATCTCCCGCAAGGACCTCTAGTTTCCGGTGTGGGTCATCACATCGATTGGTGACCCGCGTCACTGTAGCCTTCGCCTCGATTTGGAATCTTACTGTCGGGTGCCGCCCTTTGTGGCTCGGGCACAAGCCCAAACCAGGCTGAGGGCCGGCACTCGAACTGTTGGAAAACGAGGTAAGCAACGGATGAGCAAGAAAGCAACTGCCGCTCAACTGGCTAAACAGCCAACCACTGTGAGGCCATTCGCAGCTGACTTTTTCGAGCGGGTAAACTCAATCTTTGAAGAGATTTCCCGCCGCGCTTACGAAATCTTTGAGAAGAACAGCCGGATCGTCGGCCGCGATCTTGATAATTGGTTTCAAGCAGAGCGAGAACTGCTCCATCCCGTCCACGTTCAAATCCGTGAGTCAAGCGAAGCGCTGAAGGTCAAGGCCGAGGTGCCGGGCTTCGATGAAAAAGAGCTCTCGATCAGCGTTGAGCCGCTCCGGCTGGCAATCACAGGCAAGCGCGAGGCGGAAGAGGAGGAGAGCAAGGGGAGGACGATCTACTCTGAAACCTGCGCGAACGAAATCATGCGGGTAGTCGAGTTGCCTGCCGAGGTGGACCCGGAAAAAGTGACCGCCACGCTCAAGAACGGCATCCTCGAACTGAGTCTGCCAAAAGCAAAGGCGAAAAACGTTAAAGTGGAAACCAGGGCCGCATGAATTGGCACCGTTTGGCCACTGGGCACGATTGGAGCCGAGGGCCGCGAAGTCGACCCGCGAGGCCAAGGCATGGCGGGGTGTTTTCTAAATGAGCCCGGTTGGAAGGAGCAGCGCTATGAAAGTCCAAGATGTAATGATGAGAACACCCGCTTCCTGCACTCCGGAAACGAATGTCGGCACTGCGGTTGAGATTCTCTGCAGACGCGACTGCGGGATGCTGCCGGTAGTGGACGCCAGGCAGAAGGTAATCGGGATCGTTACCGATCGTGACCTGTGCGTCGCTTTGGGCACGCAAAATAGGCTCGCGGGTAAAATGACTGTCGGAGAATTCGCCCGAGAACAAGTCTATACGTGCCGGGCGGAAGACGATATTCACGCAGCATTGCAAACCATGGCAGAACACAAGGTTCGACGCTTGCCAGTCGTGAGCCAGGACGGCGTGCTGGAAGGAATTCTGTCGATGGACAATGTGATTCTTCATACGGAATTAGGCGAATGGGGAAAAACCAGTGGTCTTTCGCACGAGGATGTGATCAAAACTTTGCAGCGGATTTACGGGCCATCGCTGCCTCAAGTCATGGGGTATCGGGAGGCCCCGAACTAGGGAAGCGTGCTAAACAGGTGAAGACGTCGGCGTGAGCGAGAGATTCCACGATCGGCAGCAGGCGGGCCGAGTGCTGGCCACCATGCTCTCGCCGCTGGCAAATCGCTCCGACGTGCTGATTCTGGGGCTGCCCAGGGGCGGCGTGGCCCTGGCTTGCGAGATCGCCACGGCTCTTCGCGCCGAGTTAGACGTATTTCTCGTGCGAAAAGTGGGCGTGCCCGGATACGAGGAACTGGCAGTTGGGGCGGTCGCGACGGGCGGAGTCGAGATCATCGATCCCGATGTCGCCGAAGAGTGTGGGCTGATGCCACCGGAGATCGAAAGTCTCATAAGGGTGGCCCAGCAGGAGTTGAAGCGGCGCGAGGCGGTTTTTCGGGGCTCGCGGCCGATGCCGGATCTCGAAGGCCGAACCGTAGTGTTGGTGGACGACGGGATCGCTACGGGGTCGACCATGCGCGCCGCAGTGGAAGGTGTGAAGAGGCTAAAAGCCGCTCGCATCATCATCGCTGCGGGCGTAATGCCTTTATCGACAAGCCTTCGCCTGCGTTCGGAAGTCGACGAGGTGGTTTGCCCGCTCACACCTCGTGATTTCCGTGCCGTCGGCCTTTTCTATGAGGAATTCCCACAGCTGAGCGACGACGATGTGTCCGCACTTCTTGAGAACGCTTGGCGCGCCGGCGCACGCCAAGCAGCATAACGTTTCCATTCAGGGGTACGGCGGACCGGTGCAGGCTAGAAGCGAAGGATTCTATTGAACTCAAAGACACCGGATTCGCCCCAGCCCGTCCAATCAGAGCCATCCGCTACAAGTGTTGAACCGCCAGAGTTCGTCCCGGACTTCCCCGCACCATGCGGGACCATCGATTATCACAGTCAATCGTGATCCTTGGCGCGAAAACAGGTCGAGGGACAAGAGCTTCATTCAATCCCTAATCCGGCCGCAGATCGCGACTGAGGTCGGCAACGATGTTGCGCGTCAGGTTATCGTGTGGTTAGATACCTCGGCGGTTGAAACGCCGCGCCCCTGATTCTGCTCGATAGGGACACATTTTGTGCTCGGTACGGTTTCCCTAGCGTGAGGCTTACCCTTTCCTCCCCGGCAAGTCGACGCTCGGTGGCGATTCGCGTCCTTCCAGCAGCAATCCTGGTCTTTTCCGGCCTCTGCCCGGTCGTACGGGCAGAGGTCGCTTCATCCCCCGAACCCATCGGTCTGGAAGACTACGTCTCGGAGATCGGGCGCTCGTCGGCTGCGCTTGAAAATTCCCGCAATGATCGGACCGAGCTCCGCAAACTCGAACGTTCCCTGCCAAAACAATGGGCCGTCGGCGCAGGCAGCCAGATTTACATTGTCGACGCGCAGTGGCTTGCCGCAGACCTGGCCAAAGGGGAAGTGGCCCTCGAGAGAAAGGATTCCTCGGCTCTCGAACAGGTCCGCGAGGATCTGGCCGCGCATGCCGAGGCCGCGCAGGCGCTCGAACGATCAGACGCGGCGAGAAATCTTCGGGATTCCACAGCGAAATTGAACCGCATCCTTGCAACCAAGGAGTTCCAGGCGATTCACGGGCCGAGTTGGCTGGAAAGCCTTCGCGCGCGCATCTACGACTGGATGGTGCGCCAGTTCCAGAAGCTCTATGCCAAATTTCCACGCGGCCGCACGATCGGCAATGCCATTGCCTGGACGGTCATCGCGCTTACGACTTTGGTGCTCTTGCTTTGGCTGGTACGCGCAGCCACCCAGGGCGGCGCGCGGCCCCAATTGGATCTCCGCGGCGCAAGCGCAGCGGGGCAGGACTCGGTGTACTGGCTCGGCCGAGCACGGGCGGCCGCAGCGAAACGAGACTATCGGTCCGCGATCCACGCGGCGTACTGGGCCGGCATTGCGGGCCTGGAAGAGGCCAAGCTTTTGACGGAGGATCGCTCTCGGACCCCCCGGGAATCGCTCCGACTCATTCGCCGTGAAAGCACCGAATATGCGCCGCTTGCGCAGTTAACGCGCCGGTTTGAACTCGTGTGGTACGGCTACCGCTCCGTCGGCTCTGCCGATTGGAGCGACTCGATCGAGCAGTTGGAGAGGCTCGGATGCCTGCGCTCCTCGACGCCCGCGATCTCCGCCTCCTGACCGCGGCCGGGATCGTGACGCTGTTGCTCCTCGGGCTGACTTACGCCACGAGCCCTCCGCCACCCGCCCAGCAAGCGATCGAGTTGCCCTCCAGCTATTCATCGAATTGGGCAGGCGCGAAAGCAGCCTTTCTCTTGCTTGGTCAGCTGGGCTATCGCGTCGAACGCTGGGAGCAATCGCCAGAAAATCTGCCGATGGACGGGCAAGGCTCGGTGTTTGTGCTGGCCTCTCCGCTCGAGGCTGCGACAACCGCCGAGCGGCTGGCCATCCGGCGCTTTGTGACGGGCGGCGGCAGGGTAGTTGCGGCGGGCGCGTCGGCGGCCCAGATTGTGCCGGATGCCGACGCGACCACCGTGCCGGATTTGGTCGCGCAGGCGAAGACGTATCGAGCTCTGCTGCCTTCGCCCTATACGCGCGATGCGCCGGAGATCACCATGATCGCGCCGGACGTGTGGACTTCGAGCGTGCACCCCTGGCTTGCTCTCTATGGGGCTGCCGACAAGGTCGTCGCCGTCTCCTACAAAGTGGGCAAGGGCCAGGTCATCTGGTGGGCATCGCCTTCGCCTCTGTCGAACGGCTCAATCCGGGACAAAGGCAACCTCGAGTTTTTTCTCGACTGCCTCGGAGCACCCGCCGATTCCCACGTCTATTGGGACGAGTATTATCATGGCGCAAAAGCATCGCTCGGTTCCTATATCGCTTCGACGCCGCTTCCCTGGGCGGGTTTGCAAATGGCGCTTGCGTTCCTCGCGATTCTGTTCACGTTTTCCCGCCGCGCCGGACCGATCCGGGCGCCGGCCGCTCGGTCGCGCCTTTCGCCACTCGAGTTTGTGGAAACGCTGGGCGAGCTGTACCGATCGGCACATGCCTCGCCAGCGGCGGTCGGAGTAGCTTATCGCCGGTTCCGTTTTGCGCTCAGCCACAAGATCGCCCTGCCGGCCCAGGCCAAGCTTCCCGACATCTCCCGCGCTGCTCGGGAGCGATTCGGCTGGCAGGAAGAGCCGCTTCTCGATACACTCGCGCGCTCGGAGCGAGCCATGCGAAGCATTCATCTCGATGAACGCGAGGCTCTCGATTTGGTCCGTCGCCTTCACGATTACTCTGCCTGTCTGGAAGCCGCAAGTGGCACCGAGCCGGAGACGATTCGATGGAGATGAGTGCAGCCGCTTTGGTGGCGCAGGTCCGCAGGGAATTCTCGAAAGTCATTGTCGGCCAGAGCGAAGCGCTCGATCAGTTATTGCTGGTTGTGCTGACCGGCGGGCACGCTTTGATCGAAGGCGTCCCAGGGCTCGGGAAAACGCTGGCGGTGAAATCCCTCGCCCATCTCTTTCGCCTGCAATTTCAGCGCGTACAGTGCACGCCGGATTTGATTCCCGCCGACATTTTGGGCGGCAACATCTTTCAACCGACGGAAGGCACATTCCGCCTGCATCCGGGGCCGGTCTTCACCGATCTTCTGCTGGTTGACGAAATCAACCGCATGCCGCCGCGCACCCAGTCGGCGCTGCTCGAAGCGATGGAAGAGCTGCAAGTGACCATCGACGGCAAGAGTTACCCGCTGTCGCGTTCCTTTTCTGTATTTGCGACGCAGAATCCCATTGAATTCGAGGGCACTTACCCTCTGCCGGAAGCACAGCTCGATCGTTTCCTGATGAAAATTCGAATCGGCTATCCGGATGCCGTCGAGGAATCAGAAATCCTCTCGCGTTACCAGAGCGGATTCGAAGTTCGGGACCTCGAAAAATTGGGTTTGCAGCCCGTGTCACGCGAGACCTTGCTCGCGGCGCGGGAGGAGATCGGGCGCGTCCGCGTCGAGCCGAAACTTTTCGATTACATTGTCTCGATCGTCCGCGCGACGCGCGATTCCGCTGCGGCGAGCTTAGGGGCCAGTCCCCGCGCAGCCGTGGCCATGATGGTCGCGTCGAAGGCCTTGGCTGCCTCTGAGGGCCGCGACTTTCTGATTCCCGATGATGTCAAAAGCGCGGCACCCCCGATTCTGCGGCATCGCCTGGTCCTCAAGCCAGAAGCGGACCTGGAAGGGATTTCCCCGGACCAAGTGATCGCGGAAGTCGTCGCCAGCATCGCAGTCCCAAAGTAGCGCCGTGAACCGACTCGTTCCTCCCACAATTTCCGCTCCAGCCGAGCGCAACGGCCGCTTGCCGCTGGCTTTCGGTCGCAGATTCTTCCTGCTTCTGTTCCTCGGACTCCTGTGGGTCGTTCCGGCCTGGCGAGATCCGCGGTTCCTTTACGCCATGGCTCTGTGGGATATCGTTCTCCTGGGTATTTGGGCATGGGACCTCATCGAAATGCCCAAGCAGAGCGAACTCGAGCTTCGGCGGGTGTGGACCGAACCGCTCGGCCTCGGAAAATCCAGCGCCATCCAGATTGAAGTCGACAACCGATCGGGCTGGCCGATGCGGGCCGACGGCTGGGATGAAGCACCCTCGACCTTTTGCCGTGATCTTCCCACCATCAAAATCTCGGCACCGCCTCGCGGCACAGGTGCCATGACGTATTTCATTGATCCTCGCGCCCGTGGCGACACAACTTTCGGCGACTTATGGCTACGCTATCAAAGCCCCCTTCAGATTGCGGAACGATGGGCGCGCGCCCGCCTGGCGCAGAAGGTGCGCGTCTACCCCAATATCGAAGAGACGCAGAAAATGCGCATCTATCTCATCCGCAGCCGCCAGATCGAACTGGAAAAACGCCTGAAGCGTCAGAAAGGACAGGGCCGCGAGTTCGAAAGTTTGCGCGACTATCGCGAAGGCGACGAATTTCGGGACATCTCCTGGAGCGCCACGGCGCGGCGCGGAAAGTTGATCACCAAGGTGCATCAAATCGAACGGAGCCAGGTGGTGTGGCTGGTGCTCGATGCGGGACGCCTGTTGCGCACCGAGGTCGACGGCAGAACGAAGCTCGATTACACCGTGAATGCGGCGCTGTGCCTCGCACAAGTGGCGTTTTATTCGGGTGATCGCGTGGCTTTCCTGGCCTACGGTCGACGGCCGCAGCAGCGCGTGGGCGCCGGGCGTGGGGTCTCCCATTTGCGTGCCCTGCTGGAGGCCATGGCGCAGGTTCGCGCCGAGCCCTACGAAGCCGACCATCTGCTTGCCGCCGAACAGTTGCTCTCGCTGCAAAGCCGCCGGAGCCTGATCGTCTGGCTCACCGATCTGGCCGAAACCGCCGCCACGCCGGAGGTGATCGAGTGCGCCGCGAAGATGGCGGGTCGCCACTTGGTGGTTCTGGCCGTCATGGGCCAAAGCGAATTGCGCGGGCTGGTGAGCAGTTCGCCAGAAAACGCGAGCGAGATGTATCGCTACACGGCTGCGCTCGAAATCGTCCAGCGGCGCGCGATTTTGCTCCGGCGCGTGCGCCAGCAGGGGGCGCTGACCCTGGAAGTCGATCCTCGCGGTCTGGCGACCGCTCTGGTGAATCGCTATCTGGAAGTGAAAGAACGAAGCCTGCTCTAGGCCGGTTGGTTCGGTGCGGCAACGGCCTTCGGCGTTTTCTTCATCACGTACAGCAGCAGCAGGCAGAACATTCCGGCGGCCACGCCGAACTTCAGCCCTGCCGGCAAATCGGAGGGCGACACGAATCCCTCGATCGTTCCCGCCACGATCAGCATGGGAATAATTCCGAGCACCAGTCGCACGGCGCGCGCTGCTTCCCGAACCAGAGACGCGCTCCGCCGAAGCGTACCGGGGAACAGCAATCCCTTGGCGATCAACAATCCCCCGCCTCCGGCAATGAAAATCGCCGGCAGCTCGATCACCCCGTGAGGCGCGATGAAACTCCACAACTGCTGAGACATTCCCGACTGCCAGCACGCCGCTCCGACCACGCCCAAAAGCAGACCGTTGAACATCAGCATCCAAACCGTTCCGATTCCCCCTGTAATCCCGAGAGCAAAGGTGCTGAACGACACGCTGAGGTTATTGGTCATGATGGCGCTCGAGGCAAGCGGTTTCACCGAGACGATCGAGTGCGTCCACATCTGCCGCTTCTCAATGGTCTCCATCATGTGGGGGCCCAACAGGTAGGTTGGGAAGGCCGGGTTGACGGTCGCCCACATGGCGCCCACCAAGGCCATGGCCAAGAAGATCGCCGCCGCCACGAGCGTGTAAGCAAACGTTTCGTGAAATATCTGGGGAAAGGTCTCGCGGTAAAACCGGAGGATGCCGCCGGGCGTCGAGCGCCGGCCCATGTAAATCAGGTTGTGGGCGCGGCCAAGCAGCTGATTGAGATAATGCGTGAGACGGGTACTGGAGGGATCTTCACGGATGGTCGCAAGGTCCGAAGCAGCCTGGCGGTATAATAGCGCCAATTCCTGTAGCTCGGAGTGGGTGAGATTGGGCACGCCGCGCCGGCCCGAGCGCGCGAGAAGCTCGTCCATTCGCGCCCAGTACGGCCTCCGTTTCTG